>CAIMEK010000054.1 GCA_903839965.1 uncultured Acetobacteraceae bacterium
CCCCAGCGCCCGCAGCGTGGCGGTCAGCCCGAGATTGCCGACATCCTCGCTGTATTCGGACCAGCCGACGATGCCGTCGCTGGTGGCGATCTTCAGGAAGGACGTGGTGCGCCAACCGGCCGCGCCATGCAGGTCTTCGACCCGGACGATCTTCATGTGTTGCTTCCCTGCATGGTGCGGACGGGCATCAGGCTTCGAGCCAGACCTCGTTGAAGCGCGGCTTGCCCAACAGGTTCGGCGTGTAGTTCTTCACGTTCGGCGTGTAGACGTCGATCAGCGGCACGAAGGACAGTTCGCACGACAGCGCGTACTGCAGCGCCGCCCGCTCCAGCCTGGCGAAGGCGGCCTTGCGCCCGGCCTGCTGGGACTCCGTCTGGGTGTCGTTCTGGGCGGCGATCATGTCCGGCGGCGGCGGCACCTTGCCGGCATTGTTGAAGCCGGTCTCGCCGTAGATCAGCAGGAACGGCAGGCTGGGATCGGGCCGCCCGCTCCACAGCGTCAGCATGATGTCGCCCTCGCCCTGGATCATGAAGTGCTGGTGCATGTCGGGCGGCGTTCCCACCGTCATCACCGCGCGCATGCCGACCCGGCGAAGCTGCTCGACGATGATTTCCTGGCGTTGCTGCGAGGCCTGGTCCGGATAGCCGTAGAATTTGAAGTCCACGCCGTCCTTGTAGCCCGCCTCGGCCAGCAGGCTGCGTGCCTTGTCGGGGTCGTGCCGGTAGTAGCCGTTGAGCCCTTCGTCGTGCGCCCAGTAGCCGGGCGGCAGCATGGTCTGCGCCGGCGTGCCGAGGCCCAGCAGCGCCACCTTGTTGAAGGCTTCCCGGTCGATCGCGTAGTTGACCGCCTGGCGCACGCGAATGTCCGCGAGCAGCGGGCGCCGGTAGTTGAAGCAGAGGTGATAGTCCGAAATGGTCGGTGCCGAGCTGACGATCAGCTTGCCCTTCACCCGGTCGGCCACCGCCTGCTGCTGCGGGTTCAGCCGGAAGGCGAAATGGTTCTCGTTGCCCATCACGGACCGCAGGGCGGTGTTGAAGTCCGCGATCAGGCGGAAGGTGATGCCGTCGAGATACGGCAGGCCCGGCTTCCAGTAGTTTTCGTTACGCACCACCACGATCACGTCGCCGTCGTCCCAGCGCTGGAACGTGAACGGACCGGTGCCGACCGGCGCGCGGTCGTACTGTCGGCCCTTCTCGGCCATCGCCTTCGGCGAGGACATCATGCCCGAGCGGTCGGCCAGGATCAGCGGCAGGGCGGTATCGGGCCGCTTCAGGTGCAGCGCAACCTTGTTGGGCGCCAGCACCTCGATGGATTGCAGCGATTGCAGGTCGCCCTTCACCGAGGACCGCTCGTCGCCGATCGCACGATCGAGGTTCGCCTTCACGGCCGCGGCATCGAAGGTCGTGCCGTCGTGGAAGCGGATGCCCTCGCGCAGGGTGAACACCAGCGTCTTCGGGTCGGGATACTCCCACGACGTCGCCAGCCCGGGCCTCGGCGCCAGGCTTTGCGGCTCGAATTCCACCAGGGTATCGAACAGCGGATACAGGAAGATGTGGTCGTGCCCGAGCGCCCCGGTGAGCGGATCGAGCGATTGCGGGCTATAGGCGGCGGCCAACTTCAGCGTACCGCCCCGGCGTGGGGAACTGTCCTGGGCGCGCGCCTCGGCCACCCCCAGCGCCCCCAGCAACGGCAACGAGCCGAGCCCCTGCAGAATGTGCCGGCGCGGCAGCCCCGTGCCGGTATCGCCGTCGCGGCCTGTGCCGCCCCATCGGGAATTGACCATCACGCTGCTCCTGAACGATTTCCCGCCCGGCGGGCCGGTTCGACGCCGGTTCACCGGGAACGCTTGCACCCGCATATTCTATATAATATGGAATCGTCCGGTCAATACGCCGATGGTGCTGCAAGCGATGAACGACGCAACCGCATCGGCCAGCACGAACGACATCTCGCTGACGCTGGCGACGCGCATCGAGCGGGCGGTCCGGCTGGCCATCATCGACGGCGCGATTGCGCCGGGCGACCGCCTGCGCACCGCGGCGCTGAGCGCCCGCTACGGCACCAGCCACATTCCCGTTCGCGAGGCGCTGCGCCAGTTGGAGGGCGACCGGCTGGTCATCATCGAATCGCACAAGGGAGCGGTGGTGCGCCAGGTCGACCGCAAGTTCGTCATCGACCTGCACGACACGCGCGAGGCCATCGAGGCGCTGCTGGTGCGCAACGCCACGGTGAATGCGACGCCGGCCGAGGTGGCGGAGTTGGGCTGGCTGGCCGACGCCTATGAGGCAGCGGCGGCGCTGCGCGACCAGACCCTGATGGTGCAGGCCAACCGGCGCTTGCACCGCTTCATCGCCAAGGTGGCGGACAACGCGGAGGCGGCGCAGATCCTCGACCGTGGCTGGGAGCTGGTGATCGGCCTGGCCAACCGCTTCGGGCGCGGCCCGACCCGCATCGCCACCATCATCGACGAGCACCGCCGCCTGGTGCAGGCCATCGCCGCCCGCGATGCCGCGCGGGCCGTCGCCGTGGCCCATGAGCATTGCGTCTCGGCGAAGGAGGACCTGCTGCGCCAGATGGACCAGGCGCACACGGACAGCCGCGCCCCCGGGACACCCCGAAGCCCGGTCCCGTAAGCCCACCGACCCGTCCTCAAATAGCCACCCGCACGCCCAGTTCCACCACGCGATCGGTGGGAATGCGGAAGAATTCCGTGGCAGGCAGGGCGTTGCGCGCCATCACCAGGAACAGCCGGTGCCGCCACAGTGGCATCTTCGGCACCATCGCCGGCACCAGCACGTCGCGGCCGAGGAAGTAGCCGACCTGCATCGGATCGAAGCCGATCCCGAGCGCACGCAACCCGACCAGGTCGCGCGGGATGTTGGGGCTTTCCATGAAGCCGTAGCGGATCACCACGCGAAAAATGCCGGGGGCCAGTTGTTCGATCGCGCTGCGCTCGGCGTGCGGCACGTCCGGCACGTCCAGGTTCATCACCGTGACGAACAGCACCCGTTCGTGCAGCACCTTGTTGTACTTGAGGTTGTGCAGCAGCGCATTGGGCACGTAGTCCGGGTTGCCGGTGAGGAATACCGCAATGCCAGGCACCCGCACGATGCGCGACTGCGGCAGCCGGGCCAGGAAGGTGGCGAGCGGCAGGCTGTCCTGCCGCCAGCGCGCCAGCAGCAGGTCGCGGCCGCGCTTCCACGTGGTCATCAGCGAAATCAGGACGATGGCGAACACCAGCGGCACCCAGCCGCCTTCCGGCACCTTCAGCAGGTTGGAGGTGAAGAAAGTGAAGTCGATGACGAAGAAAGTTCCGAAAACGCCCATCGCGGCCAGTCGCGGCCAGCCGAACTGGCGGCGGTACACCACCATGGACAACACGCTGGTGCAGGTGAAGGTGCCGGTGACCGCGATGCCGTAGGCGGCGGCCAGCGAATCGCTGTTGCGGAACACCGCGACCAGCACCAGCACGCCGACCAGCAAGGTGTAGTTCACCTGCGGCAGGTAGATCTGCCCCTCCTCGGTGGCGCTGGTGTGGCTCACCGTCATGCGCGGCAGGAAACCGAGCTGCACGCATTGGCGGGCGATGGAATAGGCGCCGGAAATCATCGACTGGCTGGCGATAATCGTGGCCGCGGTGGCCAGGAACACCATCGGCAGGCGCAGC
>CAIMEK010000055.1 GCA_903839965.1 uncultured Acetobacteraceae bacterium
ACGTCAAGGTCCAGGTTCGGCGGAAGCCGCGCCAGAACCGCCGCAAAGGAATCCAACGAAACCGAAGATGTCTGATGCATCTTCGCGATGAATCGTACCCCGCCGAGCCGCGTCAAAGCCTATTTTAGTGCCTATGGGGCAAAGCCCTGGCCTTCCTTACGTCGCGTGTGCCTCGATCTCGTCCAGCCACCTGGTCAGGGCCGCCACGTGGAGGTCGACCAGGGTGGGTGGGTCTTGGGGGGTGTCGGTCGGCACCGTGGCGTCGATATCGAGCCAGGCCGAGGCGAGTTCGCCGGTGTCCAGCGCTGATCGGTCGTTTGCCAGGCGTTGCGGCGTGGCGGGTTCCAGGCGGGACAGCACGTCGAGCATGCGGTCGTAGAGGGCGGCGTAGCGTGCGGCGACGGCAAGGAAGGGCTCGACGCCCTGGCGGTGGAGGAATTCGGCAACCGTGCCGGCCTCGCCGCGGCGTCCTTCGCTGCCGTTCTGGGGAGCGAGCAGGCCGAAGGTTTCGCCGCCGTCGGGGTCGACCTGGCGGCCCAGCGGATACAGGCGGCAGACCAGGGGGCGGTCGGCGTGTACCTCGCAGGCGTGGCCGGCCAGGAACGGGCAGGTGCCGTCGGCGCGGTTGCGCAGCACGGTGCCCCCCGCCTCGGTGAACTGCGCGAGGAACGCGGTGGTGGACAGCCCGCGCGCGCGGGCGAGGCGCAGCGCTTCGTAGGGGCCAATGCGGATGCCCTTGTCGTGGCAGCAGCGCCCGCAGCCCGCGCAATCGTAGGAGAACGGGCTGTCGCGGCGCAGCGACACCTCGCTTTCGAGGGGAAGCCTGGCATAGGCCATCGGCGGCGGCCGGGGGCGGTGCGTCGGGTCAGCGAGTGGTGCCGGCCTTGAACTGGCTGCTGCCGGCCTTGTACTGGCTGCTGCCGGCCTTGTACTGGCTGCTGTTCTCCTTGTACTGGCTGTTGCGGTACTTGTACTGCTGTTGCGAGGTCTCACCTTGCGCAGCGGTGACGTTCATGCCCAGTGCGGCGCCGAATGTCGCCACCGCGGCGGCGAGCCCGAGGGTGCGGCGTCGAGCCAATTCAGGAATCGGCGAAGTCCTGGTCTGGTCAGCCATTTCCGTTCTCCGAACCGGTCGGCGGTGGTGCCGGCCGGACCGGCAGCATAACGGAGAACACCGATCCGTTCCACTCAAGATCCGATCGGGGTCAGGCATATTATCGCGGACCGTGGCGGCTGGTCGGTCTGCGGCGCGGGCCAATGCGTGCCCGGGCGGTCGAAGCTGGCGCCGGGGTCGGCGCCGGGGTGGCGCACGGCGGCGAACAGCGTGTCGCCGGCGGCGGCGACCCCGCCGATGGCGGCGCCGCGCGGGGCAAACTCGACCGTGCTCAGGGCGTTGGCGGGGAAGCTGGCGACGAACACCCCGTCGGGTGCGGCGGAGTACTGCTGGTCGGTGCCGATCCACAGCCGTCCGTCCGCATCGCGGCAGAGCGAGGCCGGGGCGGCGAGCCAGGCCCGCGAGCCTTCGGCGACAACGCCGGCACCCTCGGCCGGGTCGCCGCCG
>CAIMEK010000056.1 GCA_903839965.1 uncultured Acetobacteraceae bacterium
CCCGTTCCGGCTGATCGCGCTCGGCAAGCCGAACATCGAGGGGGGATCGAGGCGCTGCATCATCGCTGGGACAAGGGTGATTTCGGCTGGCGGCAGGACGACCTGTTCATGGCCTATCTCGGCCTGACCGACGCGGCACGCCGCAACCTCGTCAGCCGGGCCAAGCGGCACGACAAGCATTCGCGGTTCCCCGCGTTTTGGGGGCCGAACTACGACTGGGTCCCCGATCAGGATCATGGCGGCGTGCTGCTCAAAGGTTTGCAGTCGCTGCTGCTGCAGACCGACGGCCGGAAGATCTACCTGCTGCCCGCGTGGCCGCGCGACTGGGACTGCGACTTCAAGCTCCACGCCCCGTTGCAAACTGTGATCACCGGCAAGGTGCAGGGCGGCCGGTTGACCGAACTGAACGTGACGCCGCCGGAGCGCCGCACCGATGTGATCCTGTCGGTGGAATGAATGCAACGTAAAGGAGACCGCATGCAACGCTATGGTTCCGTCATCGGCGTCAAAGCCGAACAGCTGGATGAATACAAGCGCCTGCACGCCGCCGTCTGGCCGGGCGTGCTGAAGATGATCAAGCAGTGCCACATTCGGAACTACTCGATTTATCTGCGGAAGATGCCGGCCGGTCAGTGCTACCTCTTCAGCTACTTCGAATATACCGGCAGCGACTTCGCCGTCGACATGGCCAGGATGGCTGCCGATCCCGAAACCCAGCGCTGGTGGGCGGTCTGCAAACCCTGCCAGCACCCGCTGCCCGACCGCGCCGCGGGCGAATGGTGGGCCCCCGCCGAGGAAGTTTTCCACTGCGACTGACCGGCGCACGCCCCAGATAACTCCACATGCACACGCTTGAGTTCTATCAATACGTCGCACTGTTCCTGGCCGCGCTGGTCGCAGGCTTTGTGGATGCCATTGCCGGCGGCGGCGGGATCATCACGATCCCGGCGCTGATGGCCGTCGGGCTGCCGCCGCACCTGGTGCTCGGCACCAACAAGCTGCAGGCCTGTTTCGGCAGCGCGATGGCGACGTGGCGCTATGCCGGGCAGGGGCTGATGGAAGTCCGCAAGATGGGGCTGGTCATCGTGTGCACCGCAGTCGGCGCGGCAATGGGCACCTTCACGATCCAGCACATCTCACAGGAGATCCTGCGCCACATCATGGTGATCTTGCTGCTCGGACTTTTCGTCTACACCTGCCTCGCGCGCGACTTCGGCGGCACACACAAGCCGCACCGGATACCGCCCCACGTCTTTGCGGTCCTCTTCGGGTTGCTGCTCGGGTTCTATGACGGCTTCTTCGGCCCCGGCACCGGCACGTTCTGGACCGTGGCCTTCGTGCTGCTGCAGGGCCTCGATCTGCGGCGCGCGACCGGCCACACCAAGGTCGTCAACTTCGCCAGCAACCTCGTCGCGCTGCTTTTCTTCCTTGCTGCCGGACAGGTGCTATGGCTGGTCGGTCTGCTCATGGGTGCCGGTCAGGCGCTCGGTGCGTTCATCGGCGCGCACCTAGTGCTCAACCGCGGCATCCGTTTTATCCGCGTCTTCTTCCTCTGCGTCGTCGCGCTGACGCTCGCCCGCCTGCTCTACACCACCTACCTTCGGTGACGCCAAAAGGCTGTTGCATCGGCGGTGAAAAAAGCGCAATTTTCAAAATATGAATAAGCCATCCTTGCCTTTCCACGCCGCCATGAATCGCCGGGCTTTCGTCAAGGCCGCGGTCGCCGGCTCGGCCCTGTTGGGTGTCCGTCCGCTGGGGCTGCGCGGCGCCCCGGGAGCCAATGACCGTCTTGCCATCGGCTGTATTGGAGTCGGCGGCCGCTGCTCCGCGCTGATCGGTGAAATCATGGCGTTGGCCGACCAGGAGAATGTCCAGATCACGGCGATCTGCGATGTCTGGGCGAAAAACCGGCAGGCGGCCGCGAAACGCGTCCAGGCCAAGTTCGGCAAGGAGCCGCAGCAGTTCTCCCGGTTCCAGGACCTGCTGGCGCTGAAGGAGGTCGACGCGGTGGTGATCGCGACGCCCGACTTCAGCCACGGTCCGATCCTGGTCGCCGCGCTCAAAGCCGGAAAAGATGTGTACATCGAGAAGCCGATGACCATCGATCTGGCCTATGCCAACGAAGCGCTGGACCTGGCGCGCGCCAAGGAGCGGGTCGTGCAGGCCGGCACCCAGCGCCGGAGCGAGGGGCAGTTTCAAGGGGCCGCCAAGGTTTTCGCCACGGGCGTGCTGGGC
>CAIMEK010000057.1 GCA_903839965.1 uncultured Acetobacteraceae bacterium
AGGATTGTAACAATGAGAACTTATGACTAATACTATGCAGGGACGGCGTTCCCTACAGAAAGAAAGTCTGACATGATGGCAACTGACGAAATAGTCGCCAAATCTGACGCTTTGCAGACGAAATGTGACGAAATACCCCCGGAAATGACGATTTGTTTCGTCATTACTGACGAAAGTGTGACGAAATTCCACGAGGGAAATGACGAAATGGGTACGCGACTTACGAAATCAATTACGAAATATGCTTTTTGCGCATTTTCCTGGAGGGCGAGACTGTGGCTCGCCCAGGCACGCAGGCCTGCGGGCGGCAGATTTCACGCGGCGCCGTCCAGCGTGCCGGCGGTGCGCGAGCGGCGCCTTTGCCGTCTTGACAACCCGTTTGTGTCTCGCGTATGCTATATTGTAACTGCGGAGCGGATGTTGGGCGGTTACACACTACCCGGCATCCGTTCTTTTTTGGTGGTACAAATCCGACGGGAGGGTCAGTCGTGAGCAGTACGGTCATTATCGGCACGCAGTGGGGCGATGAGGGCAAGGGCCGCGTGGTGGACGTGTATGCCGCCAACGCGGCGATGGTGGTGCGCTACCAGGGCGGTGACAACGCGGGTCACACCGTGAAGATCGGGACGCAGTCCTATGCGCTGCACCTGATCCCTTCGGGTATCGTGCGGCAGAAGCCGTCGATTCTCGGCAACGGCATGGTGATTAACCCGAAGTCGCTGCTGAAAGAGATCGCCGATCTGGAAGGGAGAGGGCTGACCGTTCGCCCGCATCTCTACATCAGCGAAGACGCGCACCTGATTATGCCCTATCACCTGGCACTGGACGGCGCCTCCGAGCGCGCCAGTGGCAATGGGAAGATCGGCACCACGCTGAAAGGCATTGGGCCGGCCTACGTCGATAAGTTCAGCCGGCTGCACGGCCTGCGCCTGGGCGACCTGCGCAACGCGGAGTATTTCCGCGCGCGGCTGCGTCCCATCGTCGCCGAGAAGAACGCGCTCCTCACGCAGCTCTACCAGTCGGAGGTGCAGTTTGACGCCGACGCGATCTTCGACGAATACCTGGGCTATTACGCGGAGATCGGCGGCATGATCTGCGACACCGCCGAGATGGTGTGGCAGGCGGTCAAGCGCGGCGACGAGATCGTCTTCGAAGGCGCCAACGCCACCATGCTCGACATCGATCACGGCACCTATCCCTACGTGACCTGCTCGACCCCGACCGCCGGCGGCGCCGCGGTGGGCGTGGGCGTCGGTCCCACCAAAATTGACCGCGTCATCGGCGTGGTGAAGGCGTATACCAGCCGCGTGGGCGAGGGACCGTTCCCCACCGAGCTGAAGAACGAGATCGGCGACCACATCCGCGAACTCGGCCATGAATACGGCACCACCACCGGGCGCCCGCGGCGCTGCGGCTGGCTGGATATCTGCGTGCTGCGCAAGGCGGCGCGCGCCAACGGGCTGGATTACCTGGCGGTCACCCACCTGGACATCCTCGACGGCTTCGCGGAGATTCCGCTCTGCGTGGCCTACGAGATCGACGGCCGGCGCGTGGAGATTTTCCCCAGCGCGCTGTGGGAGACCGAGCGGGCGACGCCGATTTACGAGATGATGCCCGGCTGGCTGACGCCGACCAACGGCTGCCGGAGCTTCACCGAACTGCCGCCCAACGCGCAGCGCTATCTGAACCGCGTCGCGGAGTTGACGGACGTGCCGATCTGCATGATCACCGTCGGCAACGAACGCCAGCAGAATATCGTGATGGAGCATCCGGTCTCCGCGTAAAAAATTACGGCCCGCACCTTTCGGTGCGGGCCGTGCGATCACGCGGCGCGGTCGTGTGACTTGCGGCGTTTGCGCTTGCCGCCTTCGGCGCCTTCGTCGGCATAGTAATAGTAGTAGTAGCCGTAGCCGTGGCGGCCGATATCCAGTCGGTTGAGCGCGAGCCCGATGAGCGGAGCTTCCGCCTGGGCCAGCGTGCGGACCGTGATGCGCAGCCGGGTGCGCAACGTCTGGTTGGCGGAGACCACCAGCAGCAGGCCGTCCACCAGCATGGAGATGACCTGCACGTCGCTCAACCCGGTGCACGGCGGGCAGTCGACCAGCACGATATCGTACTGCTCCGCGAGCTGCGTGAACAACTGGCGGCTGTGCTGTGAGTTCAACACCTCCGTCGGGTTGGGCGGCAGCGGACCGGTCGGCAGGAAGGACATGCCTTCCACGTCGGTCGGCACCACCGCGCGCTCCAGTGCGCAACTGCCGGTGACGACGTTGGTGAAGCCGACATCGCGTGGCAAGCCGAGCAGGGTGTGCATGGACGGGCGGCGCAGGTCGCAGTCCACCACTAGCACCCGCTTGCCGTCCATCGCCATGGCGATGGCCAGGTTGGCGCAGATCGTCGACTTGCCCTCGCCGGGGCCGGAACTGGAGATCGCCAGCGTCTTCAGCGGCTGATCGATGGAGGCGAAGGCGATATTGTTCCGCAGGATGCGGAAGCTCTCCAGCAACGGGGAGTGGCGATCCACGTCGGTGATGCGCATTGGCTGGCCGTGGCGAATCTTCGGGATGGAGGCCAGCGTAGCGGTGCCGGTCATCTGCTCGGCCATCTCCTGGTGATGCACACGGTCATCGAGCCGCTCGGTGAGCAGCGCCATCAGCGCGGCACA
>CAIMEK010000058.1 GCA_903839965.1 uncultured Acetobacteraceae bacterium
GGAACGCATGCTCGCCCACATCGCCGATGTCGGCGCCCTCTGCGGCGACGTCGCCTTCGCGGTTCCCGGCGCCTATACGGCGCGCCTGAAAGAAGCCCTGCTGCAAGCTTCAACCCGCTATCTCGGCACGCGCTGCTGGCGCGGGCTGGCGACGCCGGGCGGCATGAAACGCGATCTCTCGCAATCCGACGCCCTGCAACTGGCCGCCGAGGTCAGCGAAGTGGCCCGTGATTTTGCCGAATTGGCGGCCATGATTCTCGCCACGCCTTCCGTGCAGAATCGTTTCGAGACCACCGGCATTCTGAAACGCGATCTGGCGCGGGCGCTGGGCGTGGTTGGTCCCCCGGCGCGCGCCAGCGGACTCAAACTCGATGTCCGCCGCGATCACCCATACGGCCGCTATCGCACGCTCACCATCGAAAGCCCGCACTACAGCACGGGAGACGTGATGGCTCGCGCCCGCGTACGCATCGACGAGACTGCTTTTGCGGCGCAACTGATCGCCGACGCGCTCCACGACCTGCCCGCCGGGGCCATCGCCACGGCTGTCCCCGCCGCCGCAAGTGCCGAGGGATTTTCCGCCGTCGAATCGCCGCGCGGAGAGCTCCTCTACTGGATTCGCGTGCGCGACGGCCAGATCAGCCGCTGCCACATCAAGTCGCCGTCATTTCAGAACTGGCCCGCCCTGCCGCTGGCCATGCCCGATAACATCATTGCCGATTTCCCGGTGATCAATAAGAGCTTCAATCTTTCTTACTCGGGATGTGACCGATGATCCTCGATGTCGCCGCGCGCAGCTTCAAGAGCGCCAAGGTCCTGATTCCGGTCGAGCAGTTGATCGGCAACTGCGCGGGAAGCCGCCTGCCCGAGGTGGCCCCCGGCCAGCTGACTCCCGCCGCCGCCGCCGCAGCGGTCGAGGCCTGCCCCACTTCGGCCCTCCAGTTGGAAGAAGCCGCTTGCGGCGCGCAGCTGGTCCTCGACTACGGCGAGTGCATCGGCTGCGGCGCTTGTGCCGAGGCCAGTCCGCTGGCGTTTGCGCCCGCCCGGCTGCTGCCGCAGTTTGGGGTTTCGCGCTCGGGCCTCGTACGCCGCTGGAACCTTGCCACCGGCGCCGAACTCCCTGCCGATGATCCCGTCACCGTCGGCATTGGCAATGAAATCCTCGCACTCATGGGACGCGCCCTCAATATCCGCGAGGTCGACGCCGGCTCCTGCAACGGCTGCGAAGGCGAAATCGTGGCGCTCAATGGCCCGCACTACGATCTGGAACGCTTCGGCATCCACTTCGTCGCCTCGCCCAAGCACGCCGACATGCTGCTGGTCACCGGCCCGGTCACGCGCAACATGACCGAAGCTCTAAGGCGCACCTATGAAGCGACGCCCTCCCCCAAGCTCGTCGTCGCCGTCGGCGCCTGCGGATGCTCCGGCGGACTCTTCCATGGCAGCTATGCCGTTACCGGCGGCGTTGATGCTGTAATCCCGGTCGATGGCTTCGTGCCCGGCTGTCCGCCGACTCCTGCCATGCTGCTCACCGGCATTCTGCGGGTTATAGGCAGCCCGGCGGCACGTCGCTTGTAACATCGGCTCCGGTTTCCTCTAATGGCGTGGTTTTCGCCAGTCCCGCGCGGTGCTACAATGGCGCTCCCCGGAGGAATTTATCAATGAAACAGCTCTTACTGGTATGCCTGGGTCTTTGCCTGCTTGCATCGATGGCCGGTGCCGCCGAACCTGGCTCTGCCTGGATCGCGGCTTCTGCCGACCAGATCAGCGGCGTTCTGCCCGATGCAGAGGCGCTTTATCTCGACCTGCACCGCAATCCTGAAATCTCTCTCATGGAACAACAGACGGCCGCCAAGCTGGCCGCGCGCATGAAGGCCCTGGGCTACGACGTCACCACGGGCGTCGGCGGCACCGGCGTCGTCGCCGTGCTCAAGAACGGCAACGGCCCGACCGTGCTCATCCGCGCCGAACTGGATGCCCTGCCCATGCCGGA
>CAIMEK010000059.1 GCA_903839965.1 uncultured Acetobacteraceae bacterium
CGCGCGCCTTCGCGCGACGTCCGGCGCGCGTCTTCGCGCGACGCCAGCCCAGCCCAACTGCGCCCTAATGGTTACGATATCGTATCTAACAGCCAGCGCTTGCCGCCCGGCTTCCGCCGCTACTCCAGCTCGCGTTCGATCGCCTCGATATCGGCGTCGCTGAAGCCGAAATGGTGGCCGATTTCGTGGATCAGCACGCTGGCGACCAGCCGGTACAGGTCCTCGCCGGTCTCGATCCACTCGCCCAGGATCGGCTGGCGATACAGGAAAATCAGGTCGGGCATGCGCACCAGGTCGTCCACGCTGCGCTGGTTCAGCGGCGTGCCGTGGTACAGCCCGGTGAGGTCCCACGGCGATTCGATGCCGAGTTCGTCGAGCGTCTCGTCGTCCGCCATCTCGTCGACCTGGATGCCGACGCCCTGAACATGGCGGCGCAGGCGCTCGGGAATGGCGGCAAACGCGCGCTCGGCCAGCGCCTCGATGGCGGCGATGTCGGGCGGCGTGGTGAAGGCTGGCCGGCGGGCGCCATACTGGGGCATGGCGCAACTGCGGCACGGACCCGCCCGGCGGTCAAGGGCGGGGGTCGCCCGGCGCCCTCAGGCCGCCTCTTTCATCCGACACGCCAGGTCGGCCAGGGTGATGCGCTCGAGCGCGCGGCGGAAATCGCCTTCCGCGGCGGCGAAGGTTTCGGCCAGCACCGCCTGCGCGCGCCGGGTCTCGATGCCGTCGCCGCCGGCGTGCAGCTTCACCAGCGGACGCGCCTCGCCCTCGTTCATCGCCGCCCACACCATGGCCAGCGTGATCGCCCCGGACGGGCAGGCCAGCCCGGCCCCGCCAGGACCGCGGCGGATATGGATCAGCCCGGCGCGGGCCAGCCTTCCGGTGATACGTCGCACCACCACCGGATTGGTGTGCAGGCTGGCGGCCAGCCGGCTGCTGGTGATCGGCGCGCGGCCGACCGCCGCCGCGAGCAGCAGCAGAATGTGAACGGCAACGGCAAAACGTGCAGCGATCATGGCGCCAGCGTTCTACACCAACCACCATCGCCGTTTTCCTCCGCTCACGCTGATGGCACAGTGGGCCGCATGGATTCCGCCGATAATCCCATCACATTCCCGCAACGTGCGCTGGCGGTGCGCCGGGCCGCCGCGCGGCTGTGCGTGTTGCTGGGGTGGGCGCCGGTGCACGAGGTGCCGCTGCCGAACGGCCGTCGCGCCGACATCCTGGCGTTGCGCCCCGATGGCGGGTTCGTCTGCATCGAGGTCAAGTCGGGGCTGCGCGATTTCCTTACCGACCAGAAATGGCCGGACTACCGCGAATTCAGCGACGCGCTGTATTTCGCCGTCGACGCCGATTTCCCCCAGCATCTGTTGCCCGAGGATGCCGGCCTGATCGTGGCGGTGGACCTCACCGCCGAGCTGGTGCGCGAGGCGCCGCCGCATCCGCTGCCCGGCAGTCGCCGGCGTGCCCTGCTGCAGCGGCTCGCCATGTTGGCCGCCACCCGCCTGGCCCTGCTGGAAGACCCCGGCGCCGCCGCTGAGCTGCGCACCGCCCTGCGGGTCGAGTAGGCCTCACGCCCTCGACGAGGCCACCCAGGCCCGCCCCACCGCCTCGAACAGGCTGCGCTCCGCCGCGCCAAACCGGGCCAGTTCCGGGCTGTCGATGTCGAGCACCCCCAGCACGACCCCGTCGCGCAGCAGCGGCACCACGATTTCCGACCTGCTGTCGCCATCGCAGGCGATGTGGCCGGGGAAAGCGTGCACATCCGCCACCACCACGGTTTCGCCGCGCTCGGCCGCGCTGCCGCACACCCCCCGGCCGAGCGGAATGCGCACGCAGGCCGGCCTGCCCTGGAACGGCCCGAGCACCAGCACGCCGTCGCGCAGGAAATAGAAGCCCGCCCAGTTGATGCGGGGGATGTGCTGGAATATCGCGGCCGCGGCGTTGGCGGCGTTGGCGATCGGGTCACCCTCGCCGGCGAACAGGCCGTCGAGGTCGCAGAGCAGGTCGTCGAGGGCTGCATGCATCACTTCCCTCCCAATCGGTTGCCAGGGTGGCGGCGGTTGGTCCAGCATCCCCCAGGTCAAGGGAAATGCACATGGAAATCCGCGCCAGCGTCTGCCCGCACGACTGCCCATCGACCTGCGCGCTGGAGGTCGAGATCGAGGCCAACCGCGTCCACTCCGTGCGCGGTGCGGAGGCGAACAGCTACACCGCCGGGGTGGTCTGCGCGAAGGTGGCCCGCTACGCCGAGCGCGTGCACCACCCGGACCGGCTGACCCGTCCGTTGCTGCGCACCGGGCCGAAGGGCTCCGGGCAATTCCGGCCGATCGGGTGGGACGAGGCGCTCGACCGGGTGGCCGGGGCGTTCGCCCAGGCGGCCGAGCAGCACGGCAGCGAGGCGGTGTGGCCCTACTACTACGCCGGCACCATGGGCCTGGTGCAGCGCGACGGCATCAACCGGCTGCGCCACGTCATGCGCTACGCGCGCCAGCGCACCACGATCTGCACCAGGCTGTGCGAATCCGGCTGGATGGCCGGGGTCGGCCGCATCACCGGCCCCGACCCGCGCGAGATGGCGCAGTCCGACCTGGTGGTGATGTGGGGCGGCAACCCGGTGAACACGCAGGTCAACGTGATGACCCACATCACCCGGGCCCGCAAGGAACGCGGGGCCAAGCTGGTGGTGGTGGACCCGTACCGCACCGGCACCGCCCAGGCCGCCGACAGGCACCTCGCCGTCCGTCCCGGCACCGACGCGGCGCTGGCCTGCGCGGTCATGCACGTGGCCTTCCGCGACGGCTTCGCCGACCGCGACTACATGGCCCGCTACTCCGATTTCCCGGCCGGGCTGCAAGCGCACCTGGCCGTCCGCGGGCCGGACTGGGCGGCCGGCATCACCGGATTGTCGGTGGCGGAGATCGAGGCGTTCGCAGCGCTCTACTGCCGCACCGAGCGGGCTTTCATTCGCTGCGGCTACGGCTTCTCGCGCATGCGCAACGGTGCCGCCGCCCTGCACGCCGTCACCTGCCTGCCCACCGTCACCGGCAAGTGGCGGCATCCGGGCGGCGGGGCGTTCTGGAACAACCGCTCCATCTACCACTGGAACAAGACCCTCACCGAAGGGCTCGACGTGTGCGATCCCTCGACCCGCGAAATGGACATGAGCCGCATCGGCGCCGTGCTCACCGGCGATCGCACCGAACTCGGCGACGGCCCGCCCGTGCATGCCATGCTGATCCAGAACACCAATCCGCTGGTGGTGGCGCCGGACACCAACAAGGTGCGCCGCGGTTTCGCCCGCGAGGACCTGTTCGTCTGCGTGCACGAGCAGTTCCTCACCGAAACCGCCCGCTGGGCCGACATCGTGCTGCCGGCGACGATGTTCCTGGAGCACGACGATCTCTACCAGGCCGGCGGCCACAGCCACATCCAGATCGGCCCGAAGCTGATCGACCCGCCCGGCGAATGCCGTTCCAACCACGAAGTGCACCAGGCCCTGGCGGCGCGGCTGGGCGGGCGCCACGCCGGGTTCGACATGACCGCGATGCAACTGATCGACGCCACCCTGCGCGCCTCGGGCTGGCCGGACGCGGCGACCGTGCTGGAGCAGCGCTGGCTCGACGTGCAGCCCGGCTTCGAGGCCAGCCATTTCCTTACCGGCTTCGGCCACGGCGGCAAGTTCCGCTTCGCGCCGGACTGGGCGGCGATCGGGCCGAACCACCAGGGCATGCCCGCTTTGCCCGACCACATGGCCAATATCGACCCGGCACGGCCGGAAGCGCCGTTCCGGCTGGTGGCCGCGCCGGCACGGCAGTTCCTCAACACCAGCTTCACCGAAATGGCCTCGGGGCGAAAGCGCGAGGGGCGGCCAAGCGTGCTCATCCATCCCGCCGACGCCGCCGCGCTGAGCGTGGCGGAAGGCGGCCGCGTGCGGCTGGGCAATGCGCTGGGGCAGGTGGTGGTGCATGCCCGCCTGTTCGACGGGTTGCAGCCCGGTGTGCTGGTGGTGGAGGGCATCTGGCCGAGCGAGTATTTCGAAGGCGGCATCGGCATCAATGCCCTGGTCAGCGACGACCCGGGCCCGCCGGCGGGCGGCGCGGTGTTCCACGACACCGCGGTGTGGGCGCGGCCCTGAAATCGGCGCTAGTTCGACGGGCGGCGGGTGCGCCGCGCCTCCTCGGTCGCGACAACCTCGGCGTCGCGCACCGGCGCGGGCGGCGGCGGGGGCGGGAAATCCCGTCTTTCACTGGCGGCCAGCGGGCCGGCGATGGCGCGTTCCGGCGGCGCCCGACGCGCCGGCGGTCGCTCGCGCCGGTGCTGTCGCCAGGCACGGATGTCGCGGGCGAAATAGACGAGGTAGTTCACCGTCCAGATCGCGCTCGCGAACACGCCGAGGAACCAGTTGCGCAGCACCGGACCGCCATGCCCGTTTGTTTCCATCCTCGACATGGCGATGCGCGCCCGGCTCGGCAATAGCGCGTTATCAACCCGGCGGCCCGGCGTGTTCACCCGTGCGCGCGGGTCACCAGCCGTCGGCAGCGGCGAGGGTGTCGGCCAGGCGGGCCACGGCATCGGCCACCGCGGGCGTAACCGCCGCACCCACATCGAAGCAGGCGCCCTCGATGGCGTAGACCACCGTGCGGGCCGGCAGGCTGCGCAGCCCGCGCGACAGCGCCACCGCCTCCGGCAGCCCGAAGGCGTGCGTGGAACCGGAGGAAAGCTCGCGCGGCAGGTCGGCCTCGGTGAGGTCCAGATGATGGATGCGTCCCGGCTCGCCCATCGGCGCCGCCGCATCGACCAGCACCAGCGCCTCCGCCCCCTGCCACTCGTCGAGCAGGGCCAGCGCGTCGCCGTGGCGTTCCAGCACGCGGGCGGCGGTGCGGCCGGCCAGCAGCCGCGCAACCATCGGCCCGGCCGCGTCGTCACCGCGGTCGGGATTGCCGAATCCGATGATCAGGTCAGTCACCTGCGATTGACGGTCAGCCTCAGGAAGTGCGTCGCGCAGGAAATGCACGGGTCGTGATTGCGCACCGAGGCCTCGCAGGCCAGGCGCAACGCCTCGTCGTCGTCGTCGACGTGCCTGCTGGCGACCTCGAACAGGTCGGCTTCGATGGCCGGCTGGTTCTGCGCCGTCGGCGGCACGATGCGGGCGCTCACGATGCTGCCCTCGGCATCGGTCTCGTAGCGGTGCCAGAGCATGCCGCGCGGCGCCTCGGTGGCCCACGCGCCGTTGCCCGCGCGCGGCGTCAGCGGCACGGCAGCCGGCTTCGGCTGCGTGTAGGTGGCGATCAGCCGCATCGCCTCCTCGCAGGCGTAGACCGTCTCCACCCCGCGCACCAGGATGCTCTTGAACGGGTTGCGGCAGACCGGCCCCAGCCCGGCTTCGCACGCCAGCGCCTGGATGTGCGGCGGCAGGCGATCGAAGTTCAGCGAATAGCGCGCCAGCGGGCCCGTCAGGTAGGCGCCGCGTTCGCGCACCACGCCCTGCAGCGCGTTGGAATGGGCGACGTGGTTTTCCTGGAACACCGTCTCGAACTCGTCGGGCGAGATGTCGACGCCCGCGGTGGAGACGATACGCCCTTCGTTCAGCGGGTAGTCGGTGGGATGGCGCAGCGACACCAGTTCCCACTTGCCCTCGATGTCGGGGAATTCGAACCCCGTGGCCCAGCGCAACATGGCGACCGCGGTGTCGCGCGCGCGCGCCAGGTCGGGCTGCATCGCCGCCAGTTCCGCCTTGCTGGGCGCCCGGTAGAACCCGCCGACGCGCACGTTGATCGGGTGGATTTCCCGCCCGCCCACCAGCGTCATCAGCGCGTTGCCGGCCTTCTTGGCGGCCAGCGCGCGCACCACCAGTTCGCCGTGCGCGGCCGCCATGGCGATGCCGTCCTCGTAGCCGAGGAAATCGGGCGCGTGCAGCAGGGCCATGTGCAGCACATGGCTCTCGATGTATTCGCCGCAGTACAGCAGTCGCCGCAGCGCGGCGATGTCGGGGCCGGGCTGCATGCCGAACGCGACCTCGATCGCGTGGCTGGCGCTCATCTGGTAGGCGACCGGGCAGATGCCGCAAATGCGCGCGGCGATGTCGGGCGCCTCGGTGGCCGCCCGGCCGCGCAGGAACGCCTCGAACAGCCGCGGCGGTTCGAAGATGTTCAGCCGCACGGACTGCACCACGCCGCCTTCGATTTCGACATCGAGCGCGCCTTCGCCCTCGACGCGGGCGAGCATCTCGACCCGGATGCGTCTGACATCAGCCATGCTGGTCGGCCTCCCGGCGGAACGGCTCGGCAGCCGCGTTGAAGGTGCGGAAAGCACGATAGACGTCGCGGTGGCTGGCGCCGAGCGATTGCCACTGCGCGGCGAGGGCCCCGGTATTGGCGGTCTCGGCCGGCCCGAAGCAGCCGTAGCAGCCGCGATGGTAGCCCGGGCAGAGCGCGCCGCAGCCGGCATGCGTCACCGGCCCCAGGCACGGCGTGCCATGCGCCACCATGACGCAGACCTTGCCGGCCAGCTTGCATTCCACGCACACGCTGTGCGCGGGCACCACCGGCCGCCGCCCGGCCAGCAGCGCGGACACCACTTCCAGCAGCTGCCGCTTGTCGATCGGGCAGCCCCGCAGCTCGAAGTCGACCTTCACGTGGTCGGAGATCGGGGTGGAGGTGGCCAGCGTGCTGATGAAATCGGGCCGCGCGTAGACCGCCCGCACCATCTCGTCCACGTCGGCGAAGTTGCGCAGCGCCTGCACGCCGCCGGAGGTGGCGCAGGCGCCGATGGTCACCAGCAGGCCCGAATCGGCCCGCATCTGGCGAATGCGCTCGGCGTCGTGCGCGGTGGTGATGCTTCCTTCCACCAGCGTCACGTCGTAGGGGCCGGGCTGCATGGCGCGCGAGGCCTCGGGGAAATTGACGATCTCGACCGCGCCGGCGACTGCGATCAGCTCGTCCTCGCAATCCAACAACGAGAGCTGGCAGCCGTCGCAGGAAGCGAACTTGACGACCGCGAGGCGGGGCCGGGGCATGGTCAGATCTCCCGCACGGTGAAGATGTGGGCGATGCGGTCGTAGCGCATCACCGCACCCTGCTTGCAGATGAACTCGGCGCCGAACTGGCAGCGGCCGCACAGGCCGATGCCGCATTTCATGCTGCGCTCCAGCGAGACATAGGTGCGCTCGAACGGCAGCCCGGCCGCCTGCAGCGCCTGGATGGAGAAGCGCATCATCACTTCCGGCCCGCACACCAGCGCGGTGGTGTGGGCGGGATCGCAGCCGACACGCGGGATCAGGGTGGTCACCACCCCCACCGCGCCGCGCCAGGTGCGGTCGGCCCGGTCCACCGTGACCTCGATCTCCACGTCGAGCATGCGCCGCCATTCGGTCAGCTCGTCGCGGTACAGCAGGTCCTCCGGCCCGCGCGTGCCATACAGCAGCGCGACGCGGCCGTAGCGGTCGCGGTTGGCCAGCACATGGCGCACCGCCGGGCGCAGCGGGGCCATGCCGAGCCCGCCGGCCACGAACAGGATGTCCTGCCCGTCCGCCGCCTCGACCGGCCACGCGGTGCCGTAGGGGCCGCGCACGCCAAGCTCCTGGCCCGCGCGCAGGCGGGTGATGGCATTGCTCACCGCGCCCACGGCACGCACCGTGTGCACCAGCGGCGCGCCGCTGACCGGGGCACCGCTGACGCTGATCGGCGCCTCACCGACGCCGAACGCGTAGAGCATGGTGAACTGGCCGGGCTGCGGATCGGCGATGGCGGCGCCGACCGGCTCCAGGTCGAGCGAAACGCAATCGTGCGTGTCCTGGCGAACCGCCAGCACGCGATAAGGCAGCGGCAGCAGCGGATCCACGTTCAGGTCCCTTCCGGCCGGCCGTATACGTCGAGAAGTTGCAGATGGGCGGCCTGCAGGCGGCTGACCATGACCCCCGCGAACCGCTTCAGCATCTGGTAGCCCGTGCGCGGATCGTCCTCGCACTTGGCGCGCAGGCATTCCGCGTCGAAGCCGATGGCGCGCAGATGCGTGCGGGCCCGGGCGTCCGACGTCCACTTGTAGGGCGGCACCAGCCACGAGGCGCCGACGACGTCGCCGTCATGCATGGTGGCGAGCACCAGCGTGCTGTTCCCCGCCGAGGTGATCTCCAGCGACACTTCACCGTGGCGGATCAGGTAGAACTCGCGCGCGGAGTCGCCCTCGCGGAACAGGTAGGCGCCCGGCTCGAAGTGGTGGTTGCGGGCGCAGCCGGCGATGAACGCGCCGATTTCGGGATCGATGCCGGCGAAGAATTCTTGCGCCAGCACGATGCTTTCCAACGTTTCCATTATTCTTGCCCCTCCACGAATGCCGCGGCTTCGGCGGTGATGTCGATGCCGACAGGGCACCAGGCAATGCACCGTCCGCAACCGACACAGCCGGAACTGCCGAACTGATCCCACCAATGCGCCAGCTTATGGGTCATCCATTGGCGGTAGCGCGAACGGGTCTGGGTGCGCACCGAGCCCCCGTGCACGTAAGAGAAGTCACGGGTGAAGCAGCTGTCCCAACGGCGTACCCGCTCCGCGCCCTGGCCGTCGAGATCGCTGCGATCCTCGATGGTGGTGCAGAAGCAGGTCGGGCAGACCAGGGTGCAGTTGGCGCAGGCCAGGCAGCGGCGGGCCACGTCGTCCCAGCGCGCGTGCTCGGGATTGTCCTGCAGCGCCTCCTTGAGACCCTTGCCGGGCATGTGCCGCTTCATGTTGGCGGCTGCCCGGTCGGTCACGTCATGCGCGGCCTGCCAGTCGGCCTCGTTCGCCGGGCGCGTGGGCAGGTAGGCCAGCAGCGCCGCGCCGGCATCGGTGCCGGGTTCGGCGAGGAATTCGTGCCGCCCGTCGAGCAACTCGGTCAACGCAATGTCGTAGCCGCCGCCGGCTCGCGGGCCGGTGTCCATCGACGTGCAGAAGCAGGTCGCCGACGGATCGCCGCAGTTCACCGCCACCAGGAAGGTCTGCGCGCGGCGGGCGCCGTATTCGGTATTGACGTACCGCCCGCCCTGCAACACGCGGTCCTGAATGGCGATCGCCGCCAGCTCGCAGGACCGCACGCCGATGAAGGCGGTGCGCCCGGCCTGGTCGCGCGGCGGGTCGAAGGCCAGCTCCTCGCCCACCCGACGCACCCGGAACAATGTTTCGATGGGTCGGTGCAGGTAGCGCTTCCACGACTGCGGCCCGACCGCATAGCCGAACAGCGCATCGTCGGATCTGTTTTCCAGCCGATACGACCCCGCCTCCTGGCGGTCGGTTCGCCCGGTCGGAAGATCGGCAATGCCGGCGATGTGGTCGTAGATGATGGCTCCGTCCCGCTCGACCGGACCGATGACGTCATGGCCTCTGGCAGCCAACGCCTCGATGAGTGCCTGCAGGCCTTCCAGCCCGAGCACGGTCGTCCCTGGGCGCAATGCACGGGATGCAGTCATACGAGAGACCCCTAACCGTTCCGCCGTCCATGGGGAGCCTAGGGCACGTCGGATGGCCCTGCTTTGACCTATATCAACACCCATGGCAGGGCGAAAGATGGCCCCGTTGCCTCCGAACGGCGACTGTGATCTAGTATTGGGTCCCTCGTTCCGACCCCCCGGTGGGGCTTTGCTGATTCGGATGGTGCGCGGCACAAGTCTTGCGGGCGCCGCGTGGTTGTTTGACCTTATCCGTGCGCCTGGGAGGGAGCATGATTCACGCTTACGTCATCACGATCCTGTCGTGAGCCCGAAGGCGCTGGTGATTGGCTATGGCAATCCGCTGCGCGGCGATGACGCCATCGGCCAGGCCGCGGCGGAGCTGCTCGCCGGCACCGCCGTCCTCGACGGCGCCGAGGTCATCGCCTGCCACCAACTCCTGCCGGAGCTGGCGGAACGGATCGCCGGCGTAACGCTGGCGGTGTTCGTCGACGCCGAGGCCGGCCGCGAACCCGGACGCATCGTGGTGGCCCGCGTGCAGGCGGCTGCGCAGCTGTCGGCGGACCTGATCCACCACGTGGACCCGGCGGCCCTGCTGTTCCTGGCAAGCCGGCTCTACGGCCACGCGCCGGAAGCGCACCTGGTCGCCGTGGGCGCCGCCTCGTTCGACCTCGGTGCGCCGTTGTCGCAAACCGTGGCGGCGGCCTTGCCGCACGTTATCGCCACGGTCCGCCAACTGGTGCTGGACCACCTTCGCTCAGGCTGAGTCGCCGTGCCGCCTTCCGCTCAGTTGCGCACCGTATCGAGCAGCGAGCCGTCGGCATCCACCAGCCGGATCTCCAGCGGCACCTCGCCCGCCGCATGGGTCGAGCAGCTCAGGCACGGATCGTAGGCCCGCACCACCGCCGACACCCGGTTCAGCATGCCTTCCTTCATCTTCGTCCCGTCGATGAAGTGTTTGGCGACCTGGTCCACGCTGCGGCCGATGGCAAGGTTGTTGTTGCCGGTGGCGACGATCAGGTTGGCCCAGGTGATCGCCCCTTCCTCGTTCACCTTGTAGTGGTGAATCAGCGTGCCGCGCGGCGCCTCGATGATGCCGACGCCCTCGAGCGCGTTCACCCCGGCATGGGCGCGGACATGGCGGTTGAGGATCGCCGGATCGTTCAGCAGCGCCTCCATCCGCTCCAGGCCGTAGATGATCTCGATCAGCCGGGCGTAATGGAAATGGAACGAGCTCTGCACCACCTTGCCGAAGCGCTGGTGGTACTCGGCGAACTCGGCATCGGCCAGCGGCGTGCCGCAATGCGTGGCGACGTTCAGCCGGCCCAGCGGCCCAACCCGGTAGATCCCGTCGGGGAAGCCGATCGGCCGGAAGTACGGCGCCTTCAGGTAGGACTCGGGCATCGTCGCTTCGCCGATATACTTGGCGTAATCGGGCGACTGCATGTAGGGAACGACAACCTCGCCCGCGGCGTCGTCAAAGCGCAGGCCGCCGTCGTAGAGCTGCAGCCCGCCGCCTGCGTCGACCAGGCCCGCATACATGGTGGGCGCGTTGCCGAAGTTCTCGATCTCTTCCTTGAACTGGTCGACCACGCCCTTGAAGAAGCCGATCGTCCGCAGGGCGATCGCCTTCGCTTCCGGCAGCCCGGCCAGGATGCGGTCGCGCACCGCCGGATCGAGCGGGGCATTCACGCCGCCCGGAACGGTCCAGGACGGATGGATGCGCTCCTTGGCCAGTCCCTCGATCGCCTGCTGGCCGAACTTGCGCAGCGCGATGCCGGACTTGGCCAGTTCCGGATGGTCCTCGATGACGCCGATGACATTGCGCCGGGCCGGATCGGAGTCGAAGCCGAGCAGCATGTCGGGCGAGGACAGGTGGAAAAAGCTCAGCGCGTGCGACTGCACAACCTGCGAGCAGTGCAGCAGCTCGCGCAGCATCGCCGCGGTCGGCGGGATGCGCACGCTCATGATGGCGTCGCAGGCCTTCACCGAGGCGAGCAGGTGGCTGATCGGGCAGATCCCGCAGATGCGGGCGGTGATCGCCGGCATCTCGTAGAACGGCCGTCCCTCGGAAAACTTCTCGAACCCGCGCAACTGGGTGGCGTGGAACACCGTGTCGGCGACATGCCCATCCTCGTCGAGATGGATGGTGATCTTCGCATGGCCTTCGATGCGCGTGACCGGATCGATCGTGATAGTCCGCATGGGAGCCTCCTCAGCCAAAACGCACCTTGGATTTCAGGTCGGGGATGCGGCCGTCCAGCAGCTCGTTGAGAACGTAAAGGATCGAGGGCGCCGAGGGAGGGCATCCGGGAACGTGCAAGTCGACCTTGACCGCCTCGTGCAGCGGAATGGCGTGCTTGAGCAGAGCCGGAACGCCGGATTTCGGCGCCCCCTTCTGCTCGTCGGCCCCTTCGACGTAGACGCGCTCGAGGATCGTCCGCACCGAATAGGCGTTGCGCATGGCCGGAACGTTACTGGTCACCGCGCAATCGCCGAGCGCCACCAGGATGCGCGAGCGCGCCCGGGCCTTGCGGATCATGTCGAGGTCGTGCTGGTTGCTGACGGCGCCTTCGACAATGGCGACGTCGACGTTCTCAGGAAACTCCTGGGCGTCCACCAGCGGCCCGTAGACCATGTCGATCTTGCCGGCGATGGCGATGATCGCCTCGTCCACGTCGAGCATGGACATGTGGCACCCCGAGCAGCCATCGAGCCACATCGTGGCCACGCGAGCCTTGGTCATGGGTGCACCTCCCTCTTGCCAGCAAGTTGCGAGACGGCGGCATTCCGCTTGGTCATTTCCTCGACGGCCTGGCCCTTCTCGACCAGCGCGCCGGTCGGGCAGACCTGCACGCACTTGCCGCAACTGGTGCATGCCTGCGCTTCGCCCCAGGGGCGGTCGAGTTCGGAAACCACCATCGAGTTGATGCCGCGCGCGGCGATATCCCAGACATGCGCGCCCTCGATCTCGTCGCACACCCGCACGCAGCGCGTGCACAGGATGCAGCGGTTGTGGTCGAGCACGAAGCGCGGATGCGACACATCCACCGGCAGGAGCGGATAGCTGTAGGGGAAGCGGACGTGCGTGACACCCAGGCTCAGCGCCAGCGCCTGCAGTTCGCAATGGCCGCTGGAGACGCACACCGAGCACACGTGGTTACGCTCGCTGAACAGCAGTTCCAGCGCCATCTGCCGGTTGTGGGCGAGCCGGTCGGAGTTGGTGGTGACCGACATGCCGTTCTGCGCGGGCGTCGTGCAGGCCGGCAGCAGGCGGCCGATGCCGGAAACCTCGACCAGGCACAGGCGGCAGGATCCGGCGGAACTCAGGCCTTCCATGTGGCAGAGGGCGGGGATGGGTCGCCCGTTGGCCTCGGCCACCTGGAAGATGGTTTCGCCTTCTGCGGCGGTGCACAGCTTGCCGTCGATGCGCACCGAGATTTGGTTGGACACGGCAGGGACTCCTTACCGCTGACTGGCGTAGTGGGCGGTTTCGCGGACATCGCAGCGCAGGCAGCGACCCGCCTCCTTATCCGCTTCTTCGGGCAGCAGGGCCGAGACGACTTCGTCGAAGGTCTTGCACCGGGTCGCGGCCGGAAGTTCGTGCGGATGATGGCGCGGGCAATCGCTGGGCTCGCGCGGCACGGTCTGGTCGTATTCGAAGCTCGGCAGGATGCTGTCGAAGCGGCATTCGCCGGTCAGGTGCTTGTCGATGTTCCTGGCGGCGTTCTTGCCGTAGCCCATCGCGGTGGTGACGTTGGTCGCCCCGGTGACGAAATCGCCGCCGGCGAACACGCTTTCGCGGCTGGTTTGCAGCGTGTAGCGGTCCACCTCCAGCCAGCCGTTGTCCTTCACGGCCAGCCCGGTGGAACGGCAGAAGTCGGTGTCCGCGCCTTCGCCAACCGCCAGCACGACGCTGCTGCAGCTGACGAACTGCACTTCGCCGGTGTCGATCGGGCGACGCCGGCCGGACGAGTCGAATTCGCCGAGCCGCGTCTTGACCACTTCGATGGCCTTGACCGCGCCGCGCTCGCCGATGATGCGATACGGCGAGGCCAGGAAGACGAAGCGCACGCCCTCGTGTTCGGCGGCCTCCACTTCCTCGATGATCGCCGGCATGTCGCGCCGCTCGCGCCGGTAGACGACGGTGACGGACGAACCCTTGCGCACCGCGGTGCGGGCGCAGTCCACCGCCGCGTTGCCGCCGCCGATGATGACCACGTGGCGGCCGAGCTTGACCTGCTCGCCGTTCGCCTCGGCCTCCAGGAAGTGCAGTGCCGAGAGCACGCCGGTCAGGTCGTTGCCGGGAACGCGGACCTCAGGTTCCTTCCAGGTGCCGATCGAGAGGAACACCGCGTCGTATTTCGCTTCCAGATCGCTCAGCGAAATGTCGAAGCCGATCTGCGAATTGAACACGAACTGCACGCCCAGGCGGCGGATGATCTCGACCTCGCGGTCGAGCGCGAGCCTGGACAGCCGATAGGCCGGCAGCGCGAAGCGCAGCATGCCGCCGGCTTCGGAGTGGGTCTCGTAGACGACGACATCATGCCCCAGCATGCCGAGGTAGAAGGCGGCCGTCAGCCCGGCCGGGCCCGCCCCGACCACGGCGACCTTGCCGCCGCTCGCGGGCAGCCGCTTGGCGACGATGTGCGTGGCCATCGCGTCGAAGTCGTCCGACAGCAGGATGGTGTCGGCGATCAGCCGATGCACTTCCCGCATGTTGACCGACTCGTCGATCGCCTGGCGCCGGCAGCGGTTCTCGCAGGAGTGCTGGCAGACGCGCCCGGTGGAAGCCGGCAGCGGGTTGTCCATGATGACGGATTCGAAGGCGTCCGCCATCCGGCCTTCCTTGAAGAGCTGCAGGAAGCGGGGGATGTTCATGTGCAGCGGGCAGCTGTTCTCGCACGGCGACACGGCCAGGTCCTGGCAGACGCCGGCGGTGCAGCGCTTGGCACGGATATGGTCCTCGAACTCGTGGCGGAAGTGGCGCAGCGCGGTGAGGATCGAGTTCGGCGCGGACTGGCCTAGGCCGCACAGCGAGGTGTCGCGGATCATGCGGGCCAGCTCGTCGAGTTCGGCCAGGTCCTCTTCGCGTCCGCCGCCCTTGGTGATGCGCGTCAGCGTGCGCAGCGCCTTGTCCAGCCCGACCCGGCAGGGCGTGCACTTGCCGCACGACTCGGAGCGGGTGAACTCGATGAAGTAGCGGGCGACGTCGACCATGCAGTTGTCGTCGTCCATCACCACCATGCCGCCCGACCCCATGATCGAGCCGAGCTTGCCGAGGGTTTCGTAGTCCACCGGCGTGCTGAGCATGTCGTGCGGGATGCAGCCGCCGGAAGGACCGCCGGTCTGCACCGCCTTGACGGTGTGGCCTATGGGTGCGCCGGCGCCGGCGTCGTAGACGAACTTGGTCAGCGGCGTGCCGAGCGGGAACTCGACGAGCCCGGTGTTGCGCACCTTGCCGACCAGCGAGATCACCTTGGTGCCGGCGCTCGCATTGCTGCCGGTCTCGGCGAACCACGCCGGGCCCTTGGCGATGATGGGCGGAATGTTGAACCAGGTCTCGACGTTGTTGATGTCGGTGGGGCAGCCCCACAGGCCCTTCGCGGCCGGATACGGCGGCCGCGGCCGCGGCCGGCCCGAACGGCCTTCCAGCGAATTGATCAGCGCGGTTTCCTCGCCGCAGACGAAGGCGCCGGCGCCCTCGACCAGTTCGATGTCGAAGTCGAAGCCGCGGCCCAGGATGTCCTTGCCCAGCAGGCCGTATGCCTTGGCCTGCTCGATGGCCACGTTCAGCCGGTGCACGGCCAGCGGGTACTCGGCGCGCACATACACGATCCCCTGCGTCGCGCCCATCGTGTAAGCGCCGATGATCATGCCCTCCAGCAGCGAATGAGGATCGCCTTCGATCTCGTTGCGATTCATATAGGCGCCTGGATCGCCCTCATCGGCATTGCAGATGATGTATTTCGTGTCCGCCTTGGCCTTGGCCAGAAAATCCCACTTGTTGCCCGTCAGGAAGCCGGCCCCGC
>CAIMEK010000060.1 GCA_903839965.1 uncultured Acetobacteraceae bacterium
GGCGTTCCGCATGGGCTGGATCGACGTCGACCGGCTGCGCCACCATTCCCGCTCGCTCGGCAAGACCGAGCTGGGCCGCGTGCTCGCCGAACTCGCCGATACCGAACCGGCCAAAGCGCCATGAAGATCGAGCAACTCGCCATTCCGGACGTCGTGCTGATCACCCCGGCCCGCTACGGCGACCGCCGCGGGTTCTTCTCGGAAACCTTCAACGCCCGCCGCTATGCCGAGGCCGGCATCGGCCAGCCCTTCGTGCAGGACAACCACAGCCTGTCCGCCCAGGCCGGCGTGGTGCGCGGGTTGCACTGCCAGATCGCCCCCAGCGTCCAGGGCAAGCTGGTGCGCGTGACCAAGGGCGCCATCTGGGATGTCGCCGTGGACATCCGCCACGGCTCGCCGACCTACGGGCGCCATGTCGGCGTCGAACTCAGCGCCGCCAACTGGTCGCAGATGTGGGTGCCGGGCGGCTTCCTGCACGGGTTCTGCACCCTGGAGCCCGATACCGAGGTTTTCTACAAGGTCACCGCCGAATACGACCCCACCGCCGAGCGCGGCGTGCTGTGGAACGATCCGGACCTCGCCCTGCCCTGGCCGAGCTTTGCCTCCGGGGCCGTGCTGTCCGACAAGGACAGCAAGCTGCCTGTCCTAGCGGAATGCGACGCCTGGTTCCGGGCCTGACCCGGAGCGGCGGAATGCGCGGCGAACGGAGGCGGCCATGAGCGACCCGCACGGACCGGTGGTGGTGATCGGCGATATCGCCGGCCAACTGGCCAGCGCGCTCGTCGCCGGAGCCGATGTGCTGCCGGTGGTCCTGATCGGACGCCCGCAGGTCGATTTCGACCAGCCCGCTACGATCCTGCCGGCGCTGGAAGCCGCCGCCCCCGCGCTGGTGGTGAACGCCGCCGCCTACACCGCGGTCGACCGCGCCGAAACCGAGGTCGAGACCGCGATGCGCGCCAATCGCGACGCCCCGGCAATGCTCGCCGCCTACTGCGGCGGGGCGGACATCCCGCTGATCCACGTCTCCACCGACTATGTGTTCGACGGACTCAAGGGCGCGCCTTACGTCGAAACCGACCCCACCAACCCCACCGGGGTGTATGGCGCCTCCAAGCTGGCCGGCGAACAGGCGGTGCTGGCCGCCTGCCCGAAGGCCATCATCCTGCGCACCTCCTGGGTGTATGCCGATATCGGCCGCAACTTCGTGCTGACCATGCTCGCCGCCCGGGCCCGCACCGATCGCCTGCGCGTGGTCGCCGACCAGATCGGCTGCCCCACCCTGGCGTCCGACCTCGCCGACGTCATTCGCCAGATCGTGCTGCGCATCCGCCGCGACGGCTGGGACGATCGGTACGCCGGCGTGTTCCACGCCGCCGGGCAGGGCTGGACCAGTTGGCACGGCCTGGCCACGGCGATCTTCGAGGAAGCGGCCCGGCACGGCACGGTTCCGCCGGTGATCGAGCCGATCGCCACCTCCGACTGGCCAACTCCGGTGCGCAGGCCGGCGGATTCACGTCTCGATTGCACCCGCCTGTCGAAACTTTTCGGTCTTCAATTGCCGCCGTGGCGCAATAGTCTTTCAAAATTGATCGATCGCCTACTTTAGCGGCTTCCGGACGCCCCATCGATCTGTGGGCGCGTTAATCTCCGCGCCGTCATGCCGCCTCGTCACCCCGAGTCGCGTGTCGCGATCCTGCTCGCGACCTACAACGGCGCCCCCTGGCTGCGGGCGCTGTTGGACAGCCTGCTGCGGCAGACCCATGACAACTGGGTGCTCTACTGGCGCGACGACGGCTCCGGCGACGGCACCATCGCCATCCTGCAGGAATTCGGCGAACGCGCCGGCCAGGGCCGCTGCGTGCAGGTGAACGAGCCGCCCGGCCGGCTGGGCGCCACCGGTAATTTCCTCGCCCTGTTGCGCTCGGTCGCCGACACGCTGGCCGAGCGCGACGTGGTCGCCTTCGCCGACCAGGACGACGTCTGGCTGCCGCAAAAGCTCGACCGTGGCTTCACCGCGTTGCGCAGCGCCCCCAGCGACGAGCCGATTCTCTATTGCGCCCGCCAGATCCTGGTGAACGCCCGGCTGCAGCGCCTGAGCACCTCCGACCCGCTTTCGCGGCCGGCCGCCTTCCCCGCCGCCCTGACCCAGAACGTCGCCACCGGCTGCACCGTGATGCTGAACCGCCCGGCGGCTCGCCTGGTGGCCGCCAGCCGGCCTTCGACCGGCACCCTGCACGACTGGTGGGCCTACCTGATGGTCACCGCCGCCGGCGGGCGGCTGGTGCAAGACGACGAACCGGTGGTGCTGTATCGCCAGCACGCGCTGAATCTGGTCGGTGCGCCCGCCTCGATGGCCAGCCGCGCCATCGCCGCGCTGCATCGCGGGCCGGCGCTGTTCATGACCGTGCTGCGCGAGCATGTTGCCGCCCTGCTGGCGCAGCCCGAGTTGATCACCGAGCGCGCCCGCGCCGACCTGACCATGCTCGACCGTGCCCTGCACAGCGGCTTCTGGCGCCGCCTTTTCGCCCTGCGCCTGCACGGGCTGAGACGGCAGACCTGGCCCGAGACTCTGCTTTTCCGCTGCTGGTTCCTCATCGGCTGACCGCCGTTTCCGTCGGAACACGTCTCAGCCGTCCACCCACCCGCACGCTCCGAGTGCCGTGCGCATATGCTCCGGCACCGGCGCCACCGCCGCCACCGGCGGGTCGAGCGGCAGCCGGATCGCGCGCGCCAGCAAATGCAGCCGTCCCGTCCCGCCGCCGTACATCGCATCGCCCAGCACCGGGCAGCCCAGCGTCGCGCAATGCACCCGCACCTGGTGGGTGCGGCCGGTTCGCGGCCTCACCTCCAGCCAGGAATTCGCCCCGCCGTGCCCGAGCAGGCGCCACTCCGAGACGGCCTGCTGCCCGCCCGGCCCCGCCAGCATCCGCCAACCCCGGGGATCGCTGTGCCGGCGCAACGGCACGTCCACCACACCGGCCTCGCCGGCAGGAACGCCGCGCACCACCGCCCAATAGGTCTTCTCCACCTGCCCGCCGGCGAACGCCGCCTGCGCCGCGTGCAGCGCCGCGCGGCGCAGCGCCACCACCAGGCAGCCCGCGGTATCCGCGTCCAGGCGATGCGCCAGCCACGGCCCATCCCGTCGGCGCGACAAACCAGGAAATATATCCTCCACACTCGCCCCGCCACCGGGCCCGGCATGCAC
>CAIMEK010000061.1 GCA_903839965.1 uncultured Acetobacteraceae bacterium
AGAACTCCTCGATCAGTTCGGCCGCGGTGATGCCGGCCGGCGCGACCTTCACGCCGGGATTGCGCACGCGCCCGGACACCGAGTAGCTGCGCAGGCCGGCGCGGCTGTGGCGGCCCTGCGCGACCCACCAGGCGGCGCCGCGTTCGATAATGTCGCGCACCCACCACAGGGTTTCGACATTGTTCACCAGCGTGGGACGGCCGAACAGCCCGGTCTGGAACACCAAGGGCGGCTTGTGGCGCGGCAGCCCGCGCTTGCCTTCGATGCTCTCAATCATCGCCGACTCTTCGCCGCAGATATAGGCGCCGGCGCCGCGGCGCAGTTCGATGCGCGGGCCGCCCGGCGGCAGATCAGCCAACGCGCGTGCCAGAATCGCCCGACTGGCCGGGTACTCGTCGCGCACGTAGATGTAGGCCGCCTCGGCCTGCACCACCTCGGCGGCGATCAGCATGCCTTCGAGGAAACGGTGCGGGTCGCGCTCGAGGTGCCAGCGGTCCTTCATCGTGCCGGGCTCGCCTTCGTCGGCGTTCACCGTCAGCAGCCGCGGCGCCGGCTCGGCACGAACCGCGCGCCACTTGCGCCCGGTGGGAAAGCCGGCGCCGCCCATGCCGGCGAGCTTCGCCGCGTCCAGTTCGTCGATGATCTGCGCGGCGGTGAGTGTGCCGCTGCGCAGGCGCTCCAGCACCGCATAGCCGCCACCCCGGCGGTACTCCTCCGCGCCGATAGGCCTGGGCACGCGCAGCGCCGTGTCGCCGGTCGCCACCGCCTCGGCCACTTGCGCCACCGTGGCGTTGTCGATGGCGTGCAGCCCGACCTGCACCGCCGGAGCGCCGTCGCAGCGGCCGATGCAGGGCACGCGCTGCACCCGCGCCCCCGCCACACTCTGCAACGTTGCCGCCAGCGCCTCCGCGCCATGCAACGCACAGGCGATGCCGTCGCACACGCGCACGGGGATGCCCGCGGGCTTCGCATCGCTGACCTCGAAATGAGCGTAGAAAGTGGCGACCTCGAACACCTCGGCGAAGGACCGCCGCATCTCCTGCGCCAGCGCCGCCAGCAGCGCCGTCGGGATATGGCCGTGCGCGTCCTGGATCAGGTGCAAATGCTCGATCAGCAAATCGCGCCGGCGCTCCCGCCCCTCCAACAGGCGCCGCACTTGCGTCAGCGCCGCCGGTTCAACCTGGCGCCCCTTCGGCACTGACCGTCCGTTGCGTCGGGTTGCGTCGAGCATGCCGGTCTCCCCCGGTGCGAGGCGCTCCGCGCTGCCCCGCGGCATTCATCTAGTTCGGCCTGGTCACCGCCACCAGCACCTGCACACTGCCGTCGGGCATGCCAACCAATGCCCGCTCCACCGGCCCCAGGAACAACCCGGTGCCGATCACCCCCGCCACGCCGCGCAGGCTGCGCTCCAGCATGAACGGGTCGCCGATGGCACCAAAACTGCAGTCGTACACAAGGTTCCCGCCATCCGTGACGAACGGCGCCGCATCCGCAGCCCGCCGCAACACCGCCTCGGCTCCGAGCAAGGCAAGCCGCCGCGCGGTGGCCAGGTGGCCGAACCGCGCCACCTCCACCGGAACCGGCGCCCGCGTGCCCAGCCGTTCCACCAGCTTGTCCGCGCCCGCCACCGCCACGAACCGACGGCTCGACTCGGCCACGATCTTCTCGCGCAGCAACGCTCCGCCCAACCCCTTGATCAGCCGCAACGTGCCGAGCTCGATCTCGTCCGCGCCGTCGATCGCCAGATCGAGCATCCCATCCAACTCCGTCAGCGTCAGCCCCACCTCGTGCGCCAATGCCGCCACGCCAACCGACGTGGGCACGCCAACAAACCGCAACCCCTCGCCCCGCACCCGCGCCGCCAATGCCTCGATGGCAAACCGCATGGTGCTGCCACTCCCCAACCCAACCACCATGCCATCCCGCACCAACGCAGCCGCCGCCGCTCCGGCGACCCGCTTCGCGACGTCGGTCATGAGGAAAGTGCGGAAGGAAGCAAGGCCAGGGGCGCTGCCCCTGGACCCCGCCAAGGGCCGGGAGGCCCTTGGAACCCGGTCGTTTTAGAGGGTCTTGGCGAGAGGGGGGCGAGGAGATGTTGATGCATCTCCTCACC
>CAIMEK010000062.1 GCA_903839965.1 uncultured Acetobacteraceae bacterium
CGATTGGGCGACGGCACGAGGCGGTCGGCGAGGTGGGACATCAGGCGCTCGCTGCGGCGGGCGGCGCGGTTGAGCCGGTTCCAAAGCGGGACGATGAGGAGGACGAGGCGCGGCTTGCGCAAGCAAGAGGCGGCGACGAGCTTGGCGAGCAGGGCGAGGATGTGGCTGAACCGACCCGCGAATTCGGGGGCGAAGGCTTGGACCGGGGCCGGGAGGGGGGCGGCTTGCACGAAAATAGTCCTAGCATAAAGTCAGGGCGGGTGCAAGGAAAAGTTTCCCGCATGACGCTACGCTTATGCGGTCTACGGTCTTGTTCAGGCATCGGCTTGCGTTGGCGGGTGACGCTGCGCTTACCCGCCTTACGAAGGCCTACGAGGGCCGGCGACCGGGTCGTTGATATCGTGTCAACTCCGGTCTAGCCTGCCTCGCAAGCCTACCACGCCGTCGCGACACCCCGGGATTTTCTCGAAAAGAAGGATCTGTCCCTGATGTTGAAGACAATTTCCCGCCGTCAGGTCCTCGTGTCGGGGACTGGACTGGTTGCCGCGCCCTTCGTGATCACGGGTCGGGCGCAGCCGGCCGCCGCGGCGCCCGGCGGCAATTTCGATTGGATGCAGCAGAAGGGCAAACAGATCGTCGTGATGGCCCCGCTCGCCACCTATTACTCGGTGCTGCAGAAGCTGATCCCGGATTTTGAAAAGCTGACCGGCATCGAGGTTGAATACCAGGTCGTGCCGGAGCAGCAGATCCGCCAGAAGCTGCCGATCGAGCTGAACGGGAAATCTCCTGCCATCGACGTGTTCGCCAGTTCCATGCACGTCGAGAAGCTGCTGTTCATGTCCGCGGGGTGGTACGAACCGCTCAACAAGTACCTCGACAACCCCAACCTCACGCCGCCGGATTACGACTACAAGGATTTCGGGCCGGCCGGCACGTACTGGGGGGAAAAGAAGGACGGCACCGTCGTTTCGATTTCCATGGGCGTGGGGCTCGGCGCCTACATGTACCGCTCGGACCTCTATGCCGAGAAGGGACTGAAGCCCACCACCACCATGGATGAGCTGATCGCCGCGGTGAAGGCGCTGCACAAGCCCCCGACGGTGTACGGCTACGTGGGGCGGGGCCTCAAGAACGCCAACATTCCGGTGTGGGGGTGCTTCACGATCGGGCTCGGCGGCAACTACCTCGACGACTCCAAGACCCAGCTTCTCGCCTTGCAACCGGAGGCGATCGAGGCCGCCAGGATCTACGGCGACCTGATGCGCAATTATGGTCCGCCCGGCTCGATCGGCTTCAACTGGATGGAGGGCCAGGGCGCCTTCACCCAAGGGATCATCGGCTGCTGGCCCGACAGCATCCAGTTTGCCGCGCCCTTCGAGGACGCCACCCGGTCGAAGGTGAAAGGCAAGGTCGGCTACGCGCCGCATCCGGGCAGCGCCAAGCGCAAGCCGTTCGGCGGCACCGCGATGGACGCCATGGCCATCAACCCGTTCGGCAAGAACAAGGAGGCGGCCTGGCTGTTCACGGCCTGGGTCAGCAGCCGGCCGGTGATGTTCCGCCTGATGACCGAAGGGGTCATGATCGGCACCCGCACCTCGATCTACAAGGACCCCGAATTCTTCAAGGCGCACAACATGCCCAAGGCATGGATTGACGCGGTGGCGGAGGCCTTGGCGAACCCGGTTCCGGAACTGCCGGAAGTGCGCGACGTCAGCCAGTACCGCGATATCTACGGGGTGGCGCTGGCGAATATCGTCGGCGGCGCCGACGTCAGGACCGAGCTGGAGAAAGCCACGCGGGAATTCGAGCCGATCTTCCAGAAAGGGCTGCGGATGTAGAACGATGCGGACCGCGCGGGCGGCGAACCTGGTGCGGGCGGCCGCCCGGTCGGGACGCATTCGGTGGTTGCGCTGAGGAGCCCGGGCGTGAACGCGCTCCTCGCCGATCTTGTGCACGTGTCGCAGGCGTAGGCCCTTGGGTAGCCATTTTCGCCGCAGGATGCTCTGGCTGGAGCGCCACACGTTCACCTTGATGATCGTCCCGGCGGCGGTGACGGTGCTGGCGATTATCGTCTTTCCGCTGCTCTACACGTTGTGGATGGCGGTCCAGGAATACTCGATGGGGGCCAACGCGGCCCCCCGCTTCCTCGGCCTCGACAACTACGTGGAAGCCTTCAACAACCAGCGCTTTCGCGAAACCATTCCGCGGACATTCTACTTCACGCTGCTGGGCGTCGTTGGCCCGGCCGTGCTCGGAACCGCGGCGGCGCTGGCTTTCGCGCGCCAGTTCCCGGGACGCGGATTGCTGCGCACCGTGTTTTCGCTGCCGATGATGGCCACGCCGGTCTCGATTGCCCTGATCTGGCAGATGATGTTCCACCCCCAACTCGGCGTTCTCAATTACTTCCTGAGCGTGATTGGCATTTCTCCCCAGCTCTGGGTCTATTCGCCGTCGTCGGTGATCGCGACCCTGGCGATCGTGGAGACCTGGCAATGGACGCCGTTCGTGATGCTCATTGTGCTGGGCGGTCTCGCCGCGCTGCCCAGCGAGCCGTATGAGGCCGCGCTGATCGATGGCGCCTCGCGGCTGCAGACCATCCGCTACGTGACGATTCCGCTGGTGTGGCCGTACATCATGACCGCGGTCATCCTGCGCGCCATCGATGCGCTGAAGTCGTTCGACATCATCTACGTGATGACCCAGGGCGGTCCGGGGACAGCCTCGGAGACGATGAACATCTTTCTGTACCTGCAGGCGTTCGCCTTCTACAATATCGGGTTGTCCTCGGCGGTCGTGGTCATCTTCTTTGTCCTCCTGCTGATCATGAGCGTCGGCCTGTTGGTGACGAGGCAGAAAACGTCATGGCAGTAGCCGGCCGCAAGATGGTGGGTCGGGCCGGGTTCGGCCTCGGGCTGGGGCTTTTGATGGCGCCGACCATCTTCTTTTTCTACTGGATGATCTCGCTGTCGCTGAAGACGGACGTGGACAACCTGGCCTATCCGCCGGTGCTGCTGCCGCACGCGCTGACGCTCGCCAATTACGTCTATGTGTTCGCCAACAGCCACCTGCTGCGGTTTGCGGTCAACAGCACGGTGGTGGCGGTGGGTTCGACCGGATTGGCACTCCTGCTGGGCGTTCCGGCGGCCTACGGGATTGCCCGGTCACGGCGCTACGGGACGGCGCTGTTCATTCTGGTTGCCCGCATTACGCCGGCGCTGAGTTATCTCGTGCCATGGTTCATCCTGTTCCAGCAGCTTGGCCTGGCGAACACCTACCAGGCGCTGATCCTGACGCACCTGATCATCGGCCTGCCGCTGGTAATCTGGGTGATGCTCGGTTTCTTCGAGGGGGTACCACAGGAACTGGAAGACGCGGCGTTGATCGACGGCTGTTCGCGCTTCGGTGGTTTCCTGCGGGTGGCGGTGCCGTTGACCCGGCCGGGGATTGTCGTGTCGGGCATCCTGGCGTTCATCTTTTCGTGGAACAATTTTATCTTTGCCGTGGTGTTGGCCGGACCGCGGCTGCAGACTTTGCCGGTCGCGGTGTTCAGCATGATGAGTTTCGAGCAGACGAACTGGGGGCCGCTGGC
>CAIMEK010000063.1 GCA_903839965.1 uncultured Acetobacteraceae bacterium
CGTGCGGGAGGCGGTGGCGATGCCGGTTCCGGTGGATGTATTGTATTGGCAACGGCCACCTCCGTCGGCGCGGCGGTTGGCAGCGGCGAAACGGGCAGCTGTGGTGCTGGAGGCGGAGTCTCGGTTGCCCTCGCCGGAGGCGGGGCAGGCAGCGATGGCGCAGGAAATGGTGCGACGGGCAACGGCGGAGGGGAAGGCGGCGGCACCGAAGCCGCTTCCAAAGGTACGGCGGGCGGCCTGCCAATCGGCGTAACGGCGGCCGGCGGCGGTTCCGCAACAGGCGCGGCGGCCGGCAGTGGCGACGGTGCGGTCGGCGCCGGCGGTGTCGCAATGCTGCCAGCCGGCGGCGAGGACTCCAACCGCGCGACCGCCGGCTCCGCTGCCCGCCACGGCAGCATGTACCATGCGAAAGCGCCGACGGCAGCGAGCATGACCACCCCGCCGACGACGATGACGGGAGCCAATGACGTGCGCTGCTTCGCAGGCTCCGTCCTGATCGGAGTGACCACGGCCGGCGTCGGCAGCTTCTTCGGCGCTCGTGCCGCCACCCGCGTGGCATCGTCGTCCCCGATGCCCGCCGCAGCAGCGTCCATGGCCTTGCGCAACGCGTGCGCAAACGCGTCTGCGCTGTCGAAGCGGTTCTCCGGCCGCTTCGCCATTGCCTTGGCAACCACTGCGTCAAACGCCGGCGGGGCAACCACCGAGAGGTCGGAAGGGCGCGGCGGAACTGTGTTCAGCGCCTTGTGCATGATGCTGGACATGCCGCCGTCGAATGGCCGTTCGCCGGTCAGCATCTGATACAGCACCACACCGGACGAATAGATGTCGGTGCGCCGGTCCACCGCCTCGCCCATGAATTGCTCGGGCGACATGTAGGCCGGCGTGCCGAGCACTGCGCCGGTCTGGGTCATGCTGCTGCTTTCGATCCGGGCAATGCCGAAATCGGCGATCTTCACCTGCCCCGCGATGGTGAGCATGATGTTCGCCGGCTTGATATCGCGGTGCACGACGCCGTTGTCGTGGCTGTATTGCAGCCCCGCCAAGAGCGATGTCATCACCCGCGCGATCTCGGCGGGCGGCAGAAGTTCGCGCTTCTCCAGGATCGCCTTGAGGGATCGGCCGTCGATGAATTCCATGACGATGAAGGCGACCTCATCGGTCTCGCCATAGTCGAACACGCCGACGATGTTTGGGTGGTTCAGCCGGCCGGCAGCCTGGGCCTCGCGTTTGAAACGAGCCAGCAACTCTGCCGCTTCGGTGTCGGTCGTATCGGGCAGGCGCACCGTCTTGATCGCTACCCGGCGCGCGATAGCCGGGTCCCAGCCTTCGTAGACCTGGCCCATGGCACCGCGGCCCAACGTGCCGCGGACTTCGTACTTACCGAGTTTTTTGGCGTCCATTCAGGTCCTTCGCGAGCGGCCCAGGCAGAACAGTACACCGGATTGGCGGTGAGAAGAGGGAACCGTCGCGGTTCCCCTCCACTACACGCGCTGTTTATCGGCGCCGCTGTTCGCGTGGGCGGCAGCGCGCGGTCGCGCCCACGATGACGATACACAGCGCCTGGACTTGTCGGTTAGTCTGCATCGCAGACGAGCAGAGGGGTCGCCGTGACGCAAATCGAAAGGCATCCTTCGATGCCCCCGGCGGATCCGATCCCCGGTTTCTTCGGCAAGGTCCCTGCTCGCGGCGATTTTATCTCCAGGCGTCTCCCCCCCGCGCTGCAGTCCGATTGGGAGAGCTGGTTAGCGACACTTGTGGTCGCGGCAAGGGATGCGCTGGGCGATGCATGGCCGGAGGCCTGGCTGACCGCGCCCCTTTGGCATTTCCTGCTCGGCACCAGCCTGTCGCCGCCGTCAGGGGCCGCCGGCGTGCTGATCGCCAGCGCGGACCGGATCGGTCGGCTGTATCCATTCACCATCATCGGCGCGGCCTCCGACACGCCATCGTCCGATCGCCTGGTGCTCAACAACTGGGCCCGATCCGCCGAGGCACTCACCCTGGGCGCCCTGGAAGACGACTTCGATCCCGAAGCGCTCGATGCGGCAATGGTGGAACTCGGCTCGCCGCCCGCCGTCGCCGGCGTCGCCCGCGCCAGCGGCCATTGGCCGCTCGCATTCGACGGTGACTGGCCGACCGAGGATGCCGATGTCTTCGCGGATTCGGCGTTGCAGCCGCCGGGACCCGATCAATCAGCCTGGTATTGTCGTGGCTCGGATCGCGTTGAGCCAATGCATCTACGCTGCACCGGCCTGCCGGAGTCGGCGATTGCCGCGGCCATGATCACCGGAACCTTCGGCTTCGCGGCGTGCTGAATCGCCACGGTGCGCCCGCTCAGGTATTCTCCTCCTTGAACGTGCCCCACGCGTTGTGCGCCGTTGCCCGCGCGTTGTGTTTGGCCTGCTCCTCCAGTTCCTTGGCGTTCTGTTCGGCCTTCGCCTTGTCCTCGGGCGAGTCGGCGTGTTCGGCCCAGTTCTTCTGGGCGGCGATGTCGTCCTTGGACTTGTCGTCCCAGATCTGATCCTCGAATTTCCAGGTCAGCTGGCCGAACAGATTCAGCTTGACCGATTTCGCCGCCGTCAGGTCAGGCACGCCCAGGCGCCGGTAAAGTCGATCCTTGCCGGCGCCGTCCGCGGCGGCGAAGGGCAGGATGAATTCATCCTCCTCCTTTTTCAGCTTCTGCCCGCTGGTGAGTTTCTGGATCAGCGGATCGGTTTGCGCCGACACGTTGGCGACGACGACGTCTTTGATCCGGGTCGCCCCGTGACGCGCTTCGGTGGCGAGCGTCTCGGCCATCCTCTCGAGTTCCTCGGCCTTGCTCTCGTCGCCGCTGGCCTTCTTGAAGGCCTTCCCACCCTGTTCCTTCATGGCGTCCTTGATCGCGTCCTTTACCCCGTCGGCGACCAGCTTGGCCAAACCCTCCAGCGCCTCTCCGCCGAGCCCGCCTGCCGCAACGGTTGCGACCACGCCGAGCAGCGCGCCGAACAGCGCCTCCGCGCCGAAGCTCGGCTTGGTGAGGTCCTTGATTCGCTTCTTGGCGTATTTTTCGAAGCCCTCGCAGGCTTCCGTCACCGCCTGGCAGTAACTGACCGCACGGCCAGAGGCGAATTCGGGAATGTCCTGCAAGTACTTGATGATCACATCGTTGTGCGGACGCACTTTCGGCATCGGCTCCGGCAGCGCCGGCATGTCAATGTCGAATACCTCGATCTCCGGAGAGAACGGGTCGTTCGGATCGCTGGGGATTTTGCGCACCGTACCCTTCAAGTTGTCCAGCACGATCAGGCCGTCCGTCGGATTGATGGGTTGTTTGGCCTTGGCATTTTTCTGCGGCGGCGCCGAAGCCGACACGCGCCCGGCGATCCGGGGTGCCCCAGCGCCGCCACCTGGCGCAGTTGCCGGATATTGGCGCGGATCGACGCCCAGCGCCTTCGCCATCCAGTCGTAATGTGCTTCGGTCAGTCCGTTCCCGCTCATGCTCGTCCCCCCACGTGCGACACCACCCGTCGGCAGATCGCCACGAAGCGGGCGATCACCGGTGCAGACGACAACCTAAGGTAATCAATTCCAGCCCTGCGCGGGAATTGACGATTTGCGTGATCGCCGCGAAGTGGCCCGTGCGGATACCGTCAGGCCCCGCGCGCGGCCATCGGCATGCGGCCGTCCAATGCCTGCAACAGCACGGCGAACTGTTCCCCCGGCAGCAGCTTCGCGTATCGGCGCTGGCGCGCGGTGGCGTCCGCGTTCCCGGGCCATTCCTAATATCGTGATAGGGTCCGGCGCAGCGAAATGACAGGCAGCGTAATGGTCGGGCGCGACTTCGACTTGCGGCAGAGCAATCTCCCCGCACACGTCCCTGGCGATCGGGCAGCGCCTTCCTCGAAGGGGTCGTCGAAGTTGACCAGGCGGAAATCCCGTTCCGCGCAGGCGATACGTTCTTTGATCCCGGCAATGCCGGGAAAATCCTCATTGCCGGCGCCGTCGAGGTGATCGATCGCGACACCGGTCAGGCCAAGCCAAGGGGGAAAGGAGCAAATACCTCGATACACTGCCCGGCCGCGTCCGCCTCGCCACGATCGCGGACAATTCCGCAGCGTCGATCGAGGCGTTCGTGAGGGCCAATGTGAAGCCCGGAACCACGCTGCTCACCGACGGTCACGCATCCTATCCCGGCCTCACCGACTACCGGCACGATCCGCGCGTAGTCGGCAAGATGGCGGCGCATGTCGTGCTGCCATGGATTCACAGGGTCTTCTCGCTCGTGAAGCGATGGGGCTTGGGCACGTATCACGGCCTGCGCCGCAAGCATATTGATACGTATCTCAACGAGTTCGTCTTCCGCTACAATCGCCGCTTCCACCGGCACGCTTCATTCGAAACGATGCTCGGGCTCGCCACACACCATGAGCCCGCGAGCTATTGGGACGTCATTGGCCGCGCCAATCCCCGCAAGCGCGCTGCCGCGCTCAGGCGTGCACCACGGCGTCGAAAAACGGCGACCGGAATGCGCCGAGACGGCTCGGTCGGTCCCCAAGCCAAGGACCAACATCAGGCCTCGGACATGCAGCCGAAACTAGATATCGACGAACCTGGGACAACGCAATAAGCCACAATGTTTGCTGGCCTTGCGTTGCCGTTTGCATAACTTCTCATAGAATTGATGCGGTTCATATGTTCATTGTTCGGGGGTCTAACCAAATACTTACTGTCTGTTCTAAGGTTCTCGGATACCAATGATATTGTTGCTTTATTGTAAACAAAGCCAGTGGCCTTATCTGCCACGCACAACCACCCTTCCGGTGCGTCGGCAGCCATCGCCTTCGTTCCGATCCCGACAATCAGCACAGAGGCCACAACCATCCAGGTTAGGACGGCCCTCATGGGGTGCAATGATAGCCGCTTGCCACAGACAGCACCACCCAACGAAGCGGGCTACCGCAGAGCGGTTTCGTTCAATGCGCAGATCTAATCGCGGTCGCGCTCGTCGTCGTCAAGGTCGTCGCGGTCGCGCTTGCCCAGTAACGGCATCGGTGGCGCGTGCTACGCTTGCACACGAATCAGCCCAGGAGGCGCGCTTGGCCGACATCGACATGACCCTGCCCGTTCCGGTCCGGCCGGACTGGCTCGCCTTGCGGCCCGCCGAGCCTGTGCTGGAGCCTGAACGGCCAATCGTCGATTCGCATCATCACCTCTGGGACCGCCCGGGCGACAGCTATCTGCTGCCGGACCTGCTGGCCGACCTGGATGGCGACCATCGCGTGGTGGAGACAGTGTTCGTGCAATGCCGCGCGATGTACCGGGCCCAGGGACCGGAACAATTGCGTCCGGTCGGGGAAGTGGAATTCGTAAACGGCATCGCCGCGATGAGCGCCAGCGGCTGCTACGGCGCGGCGAGGGCCTGCGCGGCCATCGTCGGCTATGCCGATCTTCGGCTCGGCGCAGAGGTTGCCAGGGTCCTGGAGGCATTGCGACGCGCCGGCGGCGGCCGGTTGCGCGGCATCCGCTTCCCGGTCGCCTGGCATCCGGACCCGGCGGTGAGCCTGACACCCCAGCCGACCTCGCCCGGTCTGCTGCAAGAGGCCGCGGTCGAGGCCGGGGCGGCGGTGCTGGCGCGGGCCGGGCTCACGCTCGACCTGTGGGTCGGCCACCACCAACTCGGCGAGGTGTTCGAGTTCGCCGCTGGCCTGCCCGATTTGACAGTGATCCTCGACCATGTCGGCGGGCCGATCGGCATCGGCCCCTACGCCAACCGCCGCGCCGAGGTGCTGGCCGACTGGACGGCGGCGATGCGCCGGCTCGCCGGGTTGCCGAACGTGCATGTCAAGCTCGGCGGGCTCGGCCAGCATGTGGGCGGGTTCGCCTTCGACGCGGCGCCCCTGGCGCCGACCTCGGAGCAGGTGGCGGCTGCCTGGCGGCCCTACATCCTCACCTGCATTGATCTGTTCGGCCCGGCGCGGTGCACGTTCGAAAGCAATTTCCCGGTCGACAAGGGAATGCTCAGCTACCGCACCCTATGGAATGCCTTCAAGCGCCTGGCCATGGATCTGGCCGAACACGAAAAGGCAGCGCTGTTCGCCGCCACGGCCCGGCGACTCTACCGGTTGGACGGTGGCGAGGCCGATTGACCGCTTCTACACTCCGGACCGCAAACTGCAGAGCGGAGTCGAGATGACCGACCTGGCGCGGCCCCTGCGCGTGGCGCTCGCGGGTGCCGGCATGATCAGCTTGCATCACCTGATTGCCTGGCGGAACCTGGGCGACACCGCGCGCGTGGTGGCGATCTACGATCCGGACGCGGCAACCGCGCAGCGCCGCGCCGAGGCGTTCGGGATTCCCCAGGTGGTTGCCGACCCGGCGGCGCTGCTTGAGCAGGAAACGATCGATGCGCTCGACATCGCTTCGCCGCGCGAGACGCACGCCTTCTGGGTAGCGGCCGCCGCGGCGCGCGGCATCGACGTGCTCTGCCAGAAGCCGCTGACGCCGACGCTCGCAGAGTCGATGGCGCTGGTGCAGTCAGTCGCCGGCAAGGTGCGGCTGATGGTGCACGAGAACTGGCGGTTCCGGCCCTGGTACCGGGCGATCAAGCAATGGATCGAGGCCGGGGAGATCGGCGAGATCCTGCTCGGGCAGATGGCCATGCTAACCTCGGGCATGCTGCCCGACGCGACCGGCGCGTGCCCGGCGTTGGTGCGCCAGCCCTTCATGGCGCACGAGCCGCGCCTGATGATCGCCGAATCGCTGATCCACCAGCTCGACGTGGTGCGCTGGCTGGTCGGACCGCTCAGGGTGATCGGCGCGCGCGCGTTGCACACGCAGGATTCGGTGCGCGGCGAGACGCTGGCCACCATCCTGCTGGAAAGCGCGACTGGCGCCCCGATGGTGGTGAGCGGCACCACGGTCGCGCCAGGCTACCCGGCGCGCGCCCAGGACCGGCTGGAACTGATCGGCCGCAGGGCGAGCGCGGTGCTCGACGGCACCGTGCTAAAGCTCCAGGGCGCGCGGAACGAGGTGATCGCCTTCGAGCACGAGCAGGGCTACCAGGCGAGCTTCGACGGCGTGATCGCCCACTTCGTGGCGTGCCTGCGCTCGGGCGCTCGATTCGAGACCGACCCGACCGACAACCTGGAAACCCTGCGCCTGGTCGAACACGCCTACTGGGCCGCTTGCCTTCACGGCTGAACGTCAGGGGCTGGCGGGGCGGCCGCGCGCAATAGGAAGAGGCAATACCGTGGGTCGAGATCAGCGAGCCACGGTATTGGTTTTCAACGCACCTTCACCAGCTTGCGCAGGGTACACAGGTCCGCCGGCTTGGGCTTGCCGGGGAAGTGCTTCGGCCAGTTGAGGTTGGCGGTTTCGCCGACATAAATATCACCGTGGGAATCGGCGGCGATGGCATGCACGGACACGAACTGGTCGAGCTCGGGTCCCGGCGGCCGTGCGCCAAGTTGCGCGACGCGCTTGCCGTCGAGCGTCAGGATGCCGACCCGCGGCCCGATGTTCGGCCACAAGCTGTTGATCGCCAGCCCCGTCCCCGCCTCGGCGATGTAGCATAACGCGCCACGCTCCGCCCGTTGGTACATACCGCAGGGTCGGTGAAGGTTGTTCCACTGCGTCTCGTAGAGTCCGTTGCGGTCGAACACCTGCACGCGGTGGTTCTCCCGGTCCGCGATGTAGACCCAGCCGTCCACATCCACGCAGACGCTGTGCACGACGTTGAACTGGCCGGGCCCGGTGCCGGGCTCGCCCCAGGAGTGCTGCAGCTTGCCATCCGGGGAGAAGCGGTGCACGCGCGCGTTGCCGTAGCCGTCGGAGACGTAGATTTCGCCCTCGGGGGAAAACGCGGTGTTGGTGGGCAAGTTGAACGGCTGCCCGCTCATGTAGTCGCTGCCCTTTCCGGGCTCCCCAAGCTGCATCAGGAGCCTGCCTTCGGGGCTGTACTTGCCGACGAAGTGGTTCGAATCGTCGGTGCACCAGATCGCGCCATCCGGGCCGACCCGGATGCCGTGCGGACGCTTGAACTGGCCCTCTCCCCAGGAGCGCAGGGTGCGGCCCTCGCGATCGAACACGATCACCGGATGCTCGCTGCGATTGAACGCGTAGACGCGGTTCTCGGCGTCGATGGCAACGTCGGAAACGTCGCCCATTACCATGCCGGGCGGCAGCTTCGCCCAGTCCCTCACGACCCGGTAGGTGAACTCGCCGGTGCCAATAGTCGTGGACATGACCCAACCTCCTCGATGAATGCAGACTCAGTGCTGGGGCGCCAGATGGCGCAGGAACTCGCGCGTGCGCGGCGAGGTCGGCGCCTCGAAGATCTGTTTCGGCGGGCCTTCCTCTACGACCTCGCCGGCTTCCAGAACCACGACCCAATCCGCCACCCGGAGCGCGAACGACATCTCGTGGGTCACCACCAGCATCGTCATCCCCTCGCTCGCGAGTTGCTGCATCACCAGCAGGACCTCGCCGACGGTTTCGGGATCGAGCGCGGAGGTGACCTCGTCGAACAGCATGGCGCGTGGTTCCATCGCGAGCGCCCGCGCGATCGCGACACGCTGCTGCTGGCCGCCGGAAAGTTCCGCGGGAAGCGACGACTCCTTGTCGGCGAGGCCGACCTTCGCCAGCAGCCCGCGCGCCCGTTCGAAGGCCGCGCGCTTGGACATTCCCAGCACGCTGCGCGGCCCTTCGGCGATATTGGCCAGGGCGTTCATGTGCGGGAACAGCTCGAAGCTCTGGAACACCATGCCGATGTTGCGGCGTAGCGCCCGCGCAGCGGCGCCTTTGTGCGTGATCTCCTGGCCATCGAAAGCGATGCGGCCGGCATCGAAAGGCTGCAGGGCATTGACGCAGCGCAGCAGCGTCGACTTGCCCCCCCCGCTCGGCCCGATGATGCACACCACCTCGCCCTCGTAGGCGAGCAGGCTGACACCGCGCAACGTCTTCCGCCCGGGCAGGAATTCTCATACTTCTGGCCAGCGGTCTGTATTTCCATTCATGGATCGGGAGCCGCGAGGTGTTCGTGTCGGGCCCTTCGATTTCGTGGATCGGGATATCGGACGCTCGCATTGTGGTGCGCTTCCTCAATGCCGCCGGCAAGGAAGA
>CAIMEK010000064.1 GCA_903839965.1 uncultured Acetobacteraceae bacterium
GCCCAGCCGGTCCGCCGCCGAGGGAATGCCGACCAGGTCCAGCATCTGCAGCGCGCGCAGGCGCTGGTCGCGCGCGGAAACCCGTTCGTGCGCGCGCACCGTCTCCATGATCTGTTCGCCGATGGTGAACACCGGGTTCAGCGAGGTCATCGGCTCCTGGAACACCATGGAGATGCCCTTGCCGCGGATGCGCTCCAACCGCGTCTCCGACATCGTCGTCAGCACGTCGCCGTCGAAGCGCACCTCGCCCTTGGCCACGCGCGCCGGCGGGCGCGGCAACAGGCCCATGATGGTCAGCGCGGTGACGCTCTTGCCGCTACCGGACTCGCCGACGATGCCGAGGATCTCGCCTTCGTCGATATGCAGGCTGACATCCTCGATCGCCGTCACCTCGCCGTGCTGCATGGCGAAGGCGGTGGTCAGATCCCGCACTTCCAGCAGGCTCACTGCTGTATCCTCAAGCGCGGATCGAGCACATCGCGCAGCCCGTCGCCCAGCATGTTGAGGCCCATCACCGTGATCATCAGCGCCACCCCGGGGATGGTGATGATCCACGGCGCCTCCAGCATGTATTGCCGGCCTTCGGACATGATGTTGCCCCAGGTCGGCGTCGGCGGCACCGCGCCCACGCCGAGAAAGCTCAGGGTCGCTTCCGCCAGCACGGTGTAGGCGAAGAGAAAGGAAAGCTGCACGATCAGCGGCGCCATCGCGTTCGGCATGATGTGCCGCCGCAGGATGCGCCAGTGCCCCGCGCCGGCCGCCACCGCGGCCTGCACGTACTCCATCTCCCGCAGCACGATCACCGAGGAGCGCACGATGCGGGCGGTGCGCGGAATGTAGACGATCGCCAGCGCCAGCACGGCATCGATGGTGGACGGCCCCAGCATGGCAGTGATGCCGATCGCCAGCAGAATGGCGGGAAACGCCATCAGCGCGTCGTTGATGCGCATCAGCCCGTTGTCGAGCTGGCGGAAATATCCGGCCGCGGCGCCGATCAGCGTGCCGAAGACCGCATTCAGCACCACCACCGCCGAGCCCATCAGCACGGACAGCCGCGCGCCCCAGATCACCCGCGACCACAGGCTGCGGCCGAAATTGTCGGTGCCGAACGGATGGTCGATATCCGGCGGCAGGAACTTGAACCGCATCGCCAGCTTGTTGGGATCGATCGGCGCCAGGTACGGGGCGAAGATCGCGGCGATGAGCACGATGCCGAACAGCGCCAGCCCCGATACGAACAGCCGATGCCGCAGCAGCCGCCCGCAGGTCAGCCACAGCGGATGGTGCCGGCGCGCCGGCCCCGCGGCTGCGTCGTCAGTGGGCGTCATAGCGAACCCTGGGGTCGAGCAAGGCGTAGCACACGTCCACCACGATGTTGACGAACACCAGGAAGGCGGTGACCAGCAGCAGGCCCCCCTGCACCATCGGATAGTCGCGATTCAGCACGGCCTGCGTCAGCAACTGGCCGATGCCCGGCAGCGAAAACAACGTTTCCGTCACCACCGAGCCCGACAGCAGCAGGCTGATGACGATGCCGACGACGGTGGTGATCGGGATCAGCGCATTGGCCAGCGCGTGCTTGCCCACCACCAGCCGCCGCGGCAGGCCCTTGGCGCGCGCGGTGCGGATGTAGTCCTGGCGCAGCACTTCCAGCATGGTCGAGCGGGTGATGCGCGCCAGCAGCCCGACCTGCAGCAGCGCCAGCGATATCGCCGGCATGGTGGAGGTGCGCAGCCAGCCCACCGGGTCCTGCAGCAGCGGAATGTAGCCGCCGGTCGGCAGCCAGCCCAGGTAGACCGCGAACAGGAAGATCATCAGCAGGCCGAGGAAGAAGTTGGGCACCGAGATGCCGAACATGGAGAACATCATGGCGGCCTGGTCGACCCATGAGTTCTGCCGCAGCGCCGCGAAGATGCCGCCGAGCAACCCGAGCACCAGCGTCAGCACCAGCGCATAGGCCGACAGCGCCAGCGTCACCGGCAGGCGCTGCATGGTCACTTCCATCACCGGCTGGCCCATCAGCAGCGAGCGGCCGAAGTCGCCGTGCAGCAGCCCGGCGTACCACTTCAGCAGCTGGATGTAGACGGGCTGGTCGAGCCCGAGTTCATGGCGGATCTGCGCCAGTTGCTCCTGGGTGGCGCTGAGCCCGCCGATGATGGCCGACGGATCGCCGGGGATCAGCCGCATCATCCCGAAGGTGATGAGGCTGACGATGAGCAGGACCGGGACGGCGCTGAACAGACGTCGGAGCGCTATCCCGGTCATCTCGGGTCAGTTCGTGAACCAGACGTTGGACATGCGCGGAATGCGGAACGCCGTGAAGCCCTGCACGTTCGAGCGCACGCCCTGCATCTTGGTCAGCGCGCCGAACGGCAGCACGTAGGCCCGCTCCAGCGCGGTCCGCTGCGCCCGCACCCACGCCGCCTGGCGGTCCTTCGGGTCGAGCTTCTGCGTCATCTCGACATAGGCGGCGTTGATGTCGGCATCGCCGGCCGGGTCCTTCGGCATGAACTGCATGCTCGGCGGAATCAGGTCCTGCATGATGCCGAGCGCGCCCACCGCGGTTTCCGAGCCCCAGCCCGTGTAGGTGTAGTTCCAGCCGTCCCGGCTGGTCTTGGCCATCTGCGTGCTGGTCGGCCAGTCCACCACCTTCAGCTCGGCCTTGATGCCGATCGCCTTGAGCTGCTCGGCCATCACCAGGGCGGCGTTGTACATCGACGCGTAGTCCTTGTTGGTCAGCAGCACCACCGGCTCGCCCTTGTAGCCGGATTCCGCAAGGTACTTCTTCGCCAGCACGGGATCGTGCTGATTGTAGGTTTCCTTGCCGGCATCGGTGTAGGCGGGCTGGTTGGGGTACTGCAGGCCGATGTTCAGCCGGTAGTTGCCGTCGGTGGCGGCATCCATGATCTCGTCCATGTCGAGCACGGCCTGCACGGCCTTGCGGAACGGCAGGTTGTCCGTGGGCGGGTTCGACGTGTTGGGCACCGCCATCTGGATCCACCAGTTCTGCAGCGGCACCAGGGTGATTTCCTTGATGGTCTTCAGGTCGGCGACCGACTTGGTGGGAATGTCCTCCACGCCCTGCAACTCGCCGGTGCGCAGCCCGGCCACGCGGGCGCCGGGCTCCGGCACGATGCGGAAGGTGACGGTGTCGAAGCAGGCCTGCTTGTAGCCGCCGAAACCGGTGCGCTGTTCGAAGCTCAGGTTCGGCTTGTAGTCGTCGTAGCGCTTCAGCTTCACGAAGCTGCCCGGCATTATTTCCACCAGTTGCCACGGCCCGGTGCCGATGGCGTGCAGTTGCTGCGGCGCGTCGTCCTTGAACTCCGCCGGCACGATCACCGGCGGCGCCAGGAAGCTGCTCAGCAGTTCCAGGAAGATCGGCTGAATTTCCTTCAGGCGGATCACGAAGGTGGCGGGGTCAGGCGCCTCCCAGCGGTCGACCTTGGAGAAAATGCCGCGATTCAGCCCGACCCGGTTGTAGCGGTCGTAGCTGGCCACCACGTCGGCCGAGGTCGCCGGCTTGCCGTTATGGAATTTGGCGCCCTGCCGCAGCTTGAACGTGTACGACAGGTGGTCCGCCGATTCCGTCACGCTGTCGGCGAAGTCGGTGATGACGTTGTTGTTCTCGTCGCGCGTCAGCAGCGTCTCGAAGATGTTCAGCGCGGCGTTGCGCGTGGAGATGCTGCTCGAGGTCATCATGTCGAGGCTGTTGACGTTCGCCTCCTGGCCGAACACGAATTCCCCGCCCTTGCGCGGGCAGGAAAATGGCGCGGCAATTGCGGGCAAGGCAACCAAAGTCAAACCGGCGACCAGACCCAACGAAGCCAGTCCTGCTCGTGGCATATCTTGAATCCCCAAATTCCGGAACCGATCACGCCGAGTTGAAAACATTAGGCTCCCCCCCCGGCTCCGTCAAGCAAGCGCCGCGGCCAGCGCCGCGTTCGCCTCGCGCAGCGCATGCCGCACCCGGTTGCGCGCGCGCACCGCCGCCACCTCGGCGAACCGGGCGGCATCCGACCCCGCCGCGGTGGCGGCGAAGTCGCGGAGCGGCTGCAGCGTCGGCCAGCTCGGCAGCGGCAGGGCGAAGTCGTGCGCGAACCGATCGCCGGTGGTGTAGTCCATCGGCACCATCGCCCGGCTTGCCCGCATGAGGGCGGCGTTCATCCGCGCCGCCTCGGCCGCGCTCGCGCCCGCCGCCTTCGCCGCCACCGCGGCCGCGTGGTCGCGCAGCGCCGTCGCGCCGGCCACCAGGGAGCCAAGATCGAACCGCCCGCCCAGCGACGCCGTGAGCTTGTCGAGTTCGCCCAGCAGCACCTTCGCATGCGCCGAATAGTCGAGCGGCAGCACCGCATCGGCCAGCAGCCGCCACACCACATGCACAAAAATCTTGGTGTCGCGCACGAGGTTCGCCGCGTCGATCTTGTCGAGCGTGTCGTGCGGCGTGTGCCACCACCAGCCCAGGCTGTTGCGCATCTTCACCGGCCCCGGCGGCTGCTCGCTGAGCGCGCCGAACATGCTGGGAATGCCGAGGCCCGGAAAGCTGTCGTCGCTGGAACGCGTCTTGCGCTTGCCGACATAGTCGCTGGCGGCATGCATGCTGATCGCCTCCCCGGCCAGCGGCACCAGCTCGGCCGCGGCCGTGGTGTTGCGCAGCACGCTCGCGCCGATCCCGCCGGTGGAATCGACATTGACGTGCGCCACGCAGCGCCGTTCCAGCTCGTCCCAGTTCTGGTCGGCGTACCAGGCGCTGCCCGAGTAGCGGCCGTGCGAATGGCCGGACCAGAAGCATATGCGCAGCCCGCGCTTCCACGCCGCCCGCCGGCTCGCCGCCAGCCGCGCCGTCTCCAGCATGGTGGCGTTGGCGCTGCCGTTGTCCATCACGCCATAGTACCAGGTGTCGTGATGCCCGCTGAACAGCACGAAGGGCTGCTCCGCGTCGCCGCCCGGCGCGTCCATTTCGGCCACCAGCACGGGCGTGCTGCGCCAGCCCGTGTCCACCTCGGCGCCGAGCACCACGCGCGGCGCCCCGCCCGCGGCCAGCGCTTCGCGCAGCGCCGTTCCGTCGGCCTGCGAAATGGTGCAGCACACCGTGCCCGGGATATCCGCCAGCGTCGCCGTCGACGGATTGCCCCAGACCGGGCTGATGCACATTTCGTGCAGCAACTCGTGCGGGCTGATGTGCAGTTGCCCCACCGCCCCGCCGCGCGAGGCGCGCCGCGCCGCCGCCGGATTGGCGATGCCCTCGGCCAGCACGATGCAGCCGGCGACATCCTTGCCGGCGAAGTCGGCTTGCGTCGCCTCGCCCACATACACCACGCGACCCGTCACGCCGCCCGGCGGCGAGGCGCGCGAATAGGAATGCGTGATGGCGACAAGCTCTTTTCCGTCGATGCTCACGCTGGCCCGTCCGGGCAGGCTGATATGGGCATCGTGCAGCAGCAGCGTGGTACGGAAGCCGTACGCGTCAAGCTTCGCCTGCACGGTGCGCAGGCTTGCCAGTTCGTCCGCGCTGCCGGACAGCTTCACCCGGCGGGCGAATTCGGCGCAATGCGCCATCAGCTCGCCACCGCTCACCGCATCGCACAGTGCTTGCAGGGTCTCGCTCATGTCTCGTGCTCCTCGTTGCGCCGCTATACGCCCGGCGGCCATTCCGGCCCGCGCGCCATGCCGCCGCCATGCTCAGGCAATTCCCACGGCCCGTCCACGTCGATCCCCTTGGCGCGCAGCATCCCGATATGCTCCTCGGCATTGTCGCGCGGCGTGTAACCGAGGAAATCCCAGTTCGGATCGTAGGTCTTCAGCCGGGTATTGGCGGAGTAGCCGTTCACCACCAGGGCGCCGGGGTCGCGGTGCAGCAGCGCGCGCTCGAACATCTCCACCATGTCGCGCGGGCTCAGCCAGGTGGCCAGCGAGCGCTGGTCGATCGGCAAGGCCCGGCAGGTGCCGATGCGAATGCTCACGGAACGAATGCCGTGGCGATCGAGGTAGTACTGCAGCATCGCCTCGGCCATCACCTTGAACACGCCGTACAGGCTGTCCGGCCGCGCCAGGTGCGCCGGCGTCACCCGCTCGGTGATCGGCCAGGCGCCGAAGGCGTGGTTGGAGGAGGCGAACACGATCCGCTGCACGCCGCCGAGCCGGGCCGCCTCGAACACGTCGAACACGCCGCGCGCATTCGAGCGGAACAGGGTTTCCAGGTCGATCCTGTAGGCGGCGGCGGCCAGGTGCACCACCGCGTCCACGCCCTGCATGGCGCGCACCACGGCGGCGCGGTCGTCGACCTGGCCCATCGCGATTTCCTCGTTCGGCGCCAAATCAGGCACCGGCTTGCGGACCAGCAGGCGCAGGTGCCGCCAGCGCGGCCTGAGCCCCTCACGCAGCCACGCGCCGACCATTCCCGTCGCCCCGGTGACCAGCACGCGACTGCTCGCCGGATCAATCCCCGCCATGGCGCATCCCTTCCCGTTCACCGCGCCATCATGCACCCGGGTCGCATGGGTGCAAAAGCCGGCGCGACGACCGGCGCACCAGTTCCGCAACAAGGGGGCGTGCGCGGGGCGGCCAAAGCTGGTAGCTCCCCGCTCGCCTCGTGGAAGGAGAGTCGAACACATGAAGCACGTCGCGTTCGCCGGCCGGCTGGTCATGCTGGGGTGCGGCAGCATCGGCCAGGGCGTCCTGCCGCTCATCCTGCGCCATATCGACATGCCCACCGGGCGCATCGCCATCGTCACCGCCGACGAGCGCGGCGCGGACGTCGCCGCCGAACACGGCATCCGCCGCATCGTCACCCCGCTGACGCGCGCCAACTATCGCGCGGTGCTGGCGCCGCTGCTCGGCCCCGGCGACTTCCTGCTGAACCTGTCCGTCGACGTCGCCTCGGTGGCGCTGATCAACCTCGCCCGCGAGGTCGGCGCGCTCTATCTCGACACCTGCATCGAGCCCTGGGCCGGCGGCTACACCGACCCCTCGCTCACCCCCTCGCAGCGTTCCAACTACGCCTTGCGCGAGTCCGCCGTCGCGCTGTGCGGCCAGCCCGGCCCGACCGCGGTGCTGACGCACGGCGCCAACCCGGGCCTGGTCTCGCACCTGCTGAAGCAAGCGCTGCTGAACGTCGCGCGCGACACCGGCCTGGAAGCGCCGACGCCTGCCACGCGCGCCGCGTGGGCGCTGCTCGCCGAGCGGCTGGGCATCAAGTCCATCCACATCGCCGAGCGCGACACCCAATCCGCGAGCCGCCCGAAGCAGCAAGACGAATTCGTCAACACCTGGTCGATCGACGGTTTCGTCGGCGAGGGCTGCCAGCCCGCCGAGCTGGGCTGGGGCACCCACGAGCGCGCGCTGCCGGCGGATGCGCGGCGGCACGAATTCGGCTGCGACGCGGCGATCTACCTGCTGCGCCCCGGCGCCGGCACGCGCGTGCGCAGCTGGACGCCGCTGGAGGGGCCGTTCCACGGCTTCCTGGTGACCCACAACGAGGCGATTTCCATCGCCGACTATTTCACCACCTTCGAGGCCGGCAAGCCGCGCTGGCGTCCCACCGTGCACTACGCCTACCACCCCTGCGACGACGCGGTGCTTTCGCTGCACGAACTGGCCGGCAAGAACTGGCGCCTGCAGTCCCGCCAACGGTTGATGATGGACGAGATCACCCACGGCATCGACGAACTCGGCGTGCTGCTGATGGGCCATGCCAGGGGCGCCTACTGGTACGGCTCGCAACTCTCCATCGCGCAGGCCCGCCAGTTGGTGCCGCACAACAACGCCACCAGCCTGCAGGTGACGGCGGCGGTGCTGGCCGGCATGGTGTGGGCGATCGAGAACCCGCGCGCCGGCGTGCTGGAGGCCGACGCGCTCGACCATGTGCGCATCATGGAAATCTGCCGTCCCTATCTCGGCGACGTCGTCGGCGCCTACACCCGCTGGACGCCGCTGGCCGATCGCGGCCGGCTGTTCCCCGAGGACGTGGACACCGACGATCCCTGGCAATTCCGCAACGTCCGCGTGACCTGACGGGCCCCCGCGACGGGCGCGGGTGGGCGTCGGCGTCAAGCTCGCCTATAACGCCACCACCACGATGCGGGAGACATTGGCATGAGCAGGATCGCGATCGTCACCGGCGCCGGCAGCGGCATCGGACGGGCCAGCACCCTGGCGCTGATCAACGACGGCTGGACGGTCGTCCTGGTCGGCCGCCGGCGCGACGCGCTGGAAGAAACCGTGGCGCTCGGCGGCGCGCCCGACCGCACGCTCGCCGTGCCTACCGACGTCACCCAGCCCGCCGAGGTCGAGGCGCTGTTCGCCGCCGTGAAGGCACGCTTCGGCCGGGTCGACCTGCTGTTCAACAATGCCGGCGGCAATGTTCCCGGCACCAATTTCGGCGATTTCACCTTCGAACAGTGGACCCGTGTCGTCGCGGTCAACCTCAACGCCTGCTTCCTGATGGCCAATGCCGCCTTCCGCCTGATGCGCGAGCAGTCGCCGCAGGGCGGGCGCATCATCAACAACGGCTCGATCTCGGCACACACGCCACGGCCGAACGCGGCGGCCTATACCACGACCAAGCACGCCATCACCGGGCTGACCAAGTCGATCCTGCTGGACGGGCGCGCCTTCGACATCACCTGCGGCCAGCTCGACATCGGCAACGCCGCCACGCCGCTGACCAGGCGCATGTCCGGCCCCATCCTGCAGGCCGACGGCAGCTCCCGCATCGAACCCACCATGGACGTCGACATCGTCGGCCGCACCCTCGCCAACATGGCCGCGCTGCCGCTGGAGGCCAACATGCCGTTCGTCACCGTGATGGCCACCAAGATGCCGTTCGTCGGCCGCGGCTGAAAGCACAGCCCCGATGTGCAACTTTGCCGCCGACATCTACACCGAACCCACGAATATCGACACCGACACCCTGCGCAATCTCGGCCCGCTGCGCCGCATGGCCGGCATCTGGGAAGGCGCTAAGGGGATCGACGTCAATCCCGGGCCGGACGGAACCCGGCGCCAGGAATACATCGAACGCATCGAACTGCAGCCCATCGACCCGCAGACCAACGGTCCGCAACTGCTCTACGGCCTGCACTACCTCATCCGCGTGGTGAAGCCGGACCAGCCGGAAACCTACCACCACCAGGTCGGCTACTGGCTGTGGGAACCGGCGACCGGCACCGTCGTCCAGACCCTGGCCATCCCGCGCGCCCAGGTCGCCATGGCCATGGGGCACGCCACCGCCGACGCCACCAGCTTCGAGCTGACCGCGACGCGCGGCGATGCGAGCTGGGGC
>CAIMEK010000065.1 GCA_903839965.1 uncultured Acetobacteraceae bacterium
AGGAATTCGGCCACCGCGTGAAGCGCGTGTCCGAGGACGATGTCGAGCTGGGCCTGGTGGGCACCGTCGACACCGACGCCGAACTGCAGCCGCGTCCGCCCGTGGTAACGGTGATGGGCCATGTCGACCACGGCAAGACCTCGCTGCTGGACGCGCTGCGCGCGGCCGACGTGGCGGGCGGCGAGGCCGGCGGCATCACCCAGCACATCGGCGCCTACCAGGTGAAGCTGGCCACCGGCGAGCGCATCACCTTCATCGACACGCCGGGCCACGAGGCGTTCACCGCCATGCGCTCGCGCGGCGCCAGCGTGACCGACATCGTGGTGCTGGTGGTGGCGGCCGACGATGGCGTGATGCCGCAGACCATCGAGGCGATCCGCCACGCCAAGGCGGCCAACGCGCCGATCATCGTGGCCATCAACAAGATGGACAAGCCGGATGCCAACCCGGCCCGGGTGCGCCAGGAACTGCTCAGCCACGACATCGTGGTCGAGGACATGGGCGGCGAGACTCAGGACGTGGAAGTCTCGGCGCTGAAGAAGACCGGGCTGGACAAGCTGCAGGAGGCAATCCTGCTGCAGGCCGAGATCCTCGACCTGAGGGTGAACCCGGACCGTCCGGCCGAGGGCTCGGTGATCGAAAGCCGGCTGGACCGCGGCCGTGGGCCGGTGGCCACCGTGCTGGTGCAGAAGGGCACGCTGAACACCGGGGACATCATCGTCGCCGGCGCCGAGTGGGGCCGCGTGCGCGCCATGCTGGACGACAAGGGCCAGCAGATGAAGTCGGCCGGCCCGTCCGCACCGGTCGAGGTGCTCGGCTTGGCCGCCGTGCCGAATGCCGGCGAGCCCTTCGTGGTGGTCGATGGCGAGACGCGGGCGCGCGAGATCAGCGAGTTCCGCCAGCGCAAGCTGCGCGACAAGGCGGCCGGCGTGGCCACCGCGGCGCGCGGCACCATGGACCAGATGCTGGCCCGCATCGCCGCCGGCGAGCAGAAGGAAGTCGCCATCCTCATCAAGGCGGACGTGCAGGGCAGCGCCGAGGCGATCCAGGCCACGGTGCTGAAGCAGGCACACGAGGAAGTGAAGGTGCGCGTGGTGCTGGCCGGGGTCGGCCAGATCACCGAAAGCGACGTGCAGCTCTCCAAGGCCTCCGAGGCGTCGATCGTGGCGTTCAACGTGCGCGCCACCGCGCAGGCGCGCGAACTGGCCCAGCGCGAGGGCGTCGACATCCGCTACTACTCGATCATCTACGACGTTGCCGACGACATCGAGAAGATGGTGCGCGGCAAGGTGGCCCCGAAGGCGCGCGAGCGGTTCCTCGGCTATGCCGAGATCCGCAAGGTGTTCGACATCACCAAGTCGGGCAAGGTGGCGGGCTGCATGGTCACCGACGGCGTGGTCAAGCGCGGCGCCGGGGTGCGGCTGCTGCGCGAGGGCGTGGTGGTGCACACCGGCGAGCTCACCCAGCTCAAGCGCTTCAAGGACGACGTGCGCGAAGTGGCGCGCGGCTACGAATGCGGCCTGTCGTTCGCCGGCACCCAGGACCTGCGCGAGGGCGATGTGGTGGAGTGCTACGAAACCGAGATGGTGCCGGCTTGAGGCAGGCGGCCGGAGGCCATGCGGCGAAGCCCCCGACGCAGCGGCAACTGCGGGTGGCGGAGGAGATCCGCCACGTGCTGGCCGGCGTGTTCGCGCGCGGCGAGGTGCGCGACCCCGAACTCGCCGGCGTGCTGATCACCGTGACCGAAGTGCGCATCAGCCCGGACCTGCGGCAGGCCACCGCCTTCGTCACCCGGCTCGGGCGGTCCGACATCGGCGAGAAACTGGCCGCACTCCGCCGCGCGGCGCCGTTTCTGCGCACCCGGCTGGCCCGCGAACTCAGGCTGCGCCTGGTGCCGGACATCCACTTCCAGGCCGACACCAGCATCGACAACGCCATGCACATCGACGCGCTGCTGCACGCCCCGGAGGTCGAGCGCGACCTCGGGCCACAGCGAAACGAACCATAGAGGCCACAGAATAGAGGCCGTGCTGCCGGCGCGGCTGCCGCTCCCATTCCCGGCCGCAACCGATCGTACAAGCACCCTTATGCGCCACCGTAAGCCTCGCGGCCGTCCCCTGGACGGCTGGCTCGTCATCGACAAGCCCCAGGGCCTGACCAGCACCGACGTGGTCAACCGCCTCAAACGCTGGTTCGACGCCCAGAAATGTGGCCATGGCGGCACGCTCGATCCCTTGGCCACCGGCGTGCTGCCGATCGCCTTCGGGGCCGCCACAAAGACCGTCCCCTATGTGATGGACGGCACCAAGCTCTACCGGTTTTCTCTCCGCTTCGGCGAGGCGCGCGACACCGACGACGCCGACGGCCAGGTGGTCGCCACCAGCGACGCCCGCCCGACGGATGCGCAGATCGTCGCGGCCTTGCCGCCCTTCGTGGGCGACATTTCGCAGGTGCCGCCGGACTACTCGGCGGTGAAGGTGGCCGGCGAGCGCGCCTATGATCTTGCCCGCGCCGGCGCCCCGGCGGTGCTGGAGGCACGGCCGGCGCGAGTCGACCGCTTCGAGCTGATCGGCCGGCCCGATGCCGATCACGCCGAATTCGAGGTGCAGTCGGGCAAGGGCGTCTACATGCGCTCGCTGGCCCGCGACCTCGCCCGCGCCTGCGGCTCGCTGGGCCATATCAGCGCCCTGCGCCGCCTGCGCGTGGGTCCGTTCGCCGCGGAGGCGGCGATTCCGCTGGACAAACTGGAGCCTACGGAGGATACCCCGCGCGCTTCTCCGGACCTCCTGCTTCCGGTCGCGACCGCGCTGGCCGACATCCCGGCGCTGGCCCTGACCGAGGCGGAGGCCTTCGGCCTGTCGCATGGCCAGGCGATCAGCCTGGTCGCGTTGATGGGCCGCATTCCACGGGCGGCCGACCCCGATGGGGGGTTGGCCCGCGCCATGGCGGGGAGCCGCGTGATCGGGCTGTGCCGGCTGGAAGATGGCTGGCTGAAGCCCGAACGGCTGCTGTAGCCGCCGCACGCGTCCCGCAACCCTGACCAGGAGTAGGGCGATGTCGATTACCGCGGAGCGCCGCACGGCGCTTGTTACCGACTATGCCACCGGCAAGGACGATACCGGCAGTCCCGAGGTCCAGGTGGCGCTGCTCTCCGAGCGGATCGGCAACCTCACCGAGCACCTCAAGGTCCACGCCAAGGACTTCCACAGCCGGCGCGGGCTGCTGATGCTGGTCGGCCGTCGCCGCCGGCTGCTCGACTACCTCAAGAAAAAGAACCAGGGCCGCTACGAAACCCTGATCGGCCGCCTGAGCCTGCGCCGCTGATCTGCGCGGGGAGGCATGGTTCCGCCGGCTTTCCTGCCCATATGGAAAACCGGCTCAAGCCCCGGGCCAATGGTGGCGCGGGGAAATGCATGCCGGGGGAATGGCCCCCGGTCGCCGCGCCCGCGGCGGAACGACAGACGGCCGATCCGGCATCTCCGCCTGCCTGGGAGCCGCGACGGCGTTTCCGGCCACATGGACGTGGGCGCACTGGCGCCCACACCGCGGCTGCTCCCCGCGCAACCGCCCTCCATGCCGCCCGAGACGCCGTCTCCCCGCACCGGAAAGACCACGGATCGCTCCCGCTGACGCCCGCTCGGCCGGCTTGTTCAAGGGAACGACGTACCGATGTTCAATTACTACCGCAAGGAACTGGACTGGGGCGGGCGCAAGCTCGTGCTCGAGACCGGCAAGATCGCCCGCCAGGCCGATGGCGCGGTGCTGTGCAGCTACGGCGACACCATCGTGCTGTGCACCGCGGTTGGCCTGCGCACCGCCAAGGCGGGACAGGATTTCTTCCCGCTGACCGTGCACTACCAGGAGAAGGCCTTCGCCGCCGGCAAGATCCCCGGCGGCTTCTTCAAGCGCGAGGGCCGGCCGTCCGAGGCCGAGGTGCTGAAGTCGCGGCTGATCGACCGGCCGATCCGCCCGCTGTTCCCCGACGGGTTCCGCAACGAGGTCCAGCTGATCGCCACGGTGATGGGCCATGACCTCGAGAACGATCCCGACATCGTCGCCATGATCGCGGCCTCGGCCGCCCTCACCATCTCGGGCGTGCCCTTCATGGGCCCGATCGCGGCGGCCCGCGTCGGTTACATCGACGGCGAGTATATCCTCAACCCGACCCAGGAGCAGATCAAGGCGGGCGAGCTCGACCTCGTCGTCGCCGCGACCGGCCAGGCCGTGATGATGGTCGAATCCGAAGCC
>CAIMEK010000066.1 GCA_903839965.1 uncultured Acetobacteraceae bacterium
AACTCCTCACCCCCTCTCGCCAAGACCCTCCAAGTGATGGGGTCCAGGGGTCCACTGACCCCTGGCGGGTCCAGGGCGGAGCCCTGGCCTTCCTTGCGCTCCGGGTGGGGTTTTCACATTCGGGGAGTGGTCATGGCAGGGCATTCGCATGTCAAGAACGTCATGCATCGCAAGGGGGCGCAGGACGCCCGGAAGGCGCATCAGTTCGGTCGGTTGATTCGCGAAATCACCGTGGCGGCGCGGTCGGGATTGCCCGATCCGGCGTCGAATCCGCGGTTGCGGGCGGCGGTGACGGCGGCGCGTCAGGCCAACATGACCAAGGACACGGTGGAGCGTGCCATCGCCAAGGCGACCGGGGCGACGGGTGGCGTGGACTACAGCGAGGTTCGTTACGAAGGCTATGGGCCGGCCGGCGTGGCGATGATCGTCGAGGCGTTGACCGACAACCGCAATCGTACCGCGGGCGATGTGCGCAACGCCTTCGCCAAGCATGGCGGGGCCTTGGGCGAGACCAACAGCGTTTCTTTTCTGTTCTCACGGCTCGGTGTGGTGCGCTATGGCGCAGCGGCGGCGGGCGAGGAGGCCATGCTGGAGGCGGCGGTCGAGGCCGGGGCCGACAATGTGGAGAGCGGCCCGGACGGACACGAGGTGACCACGTCGCCGGAGAATTTCTTCGCCCTGCGCGATGCGTTGGAGGCGCGGTTCGGTCCGCCCGAGGAAGCCAAGGTGGACTGGCGTCCGCTCAGCACGGTGACGCTGGACGAGGAGCGGGCGGTTTCCGTGCTGAAGCTGTTGGATGCGTTCGAGGACAATGACGACGTGCAGAACGTCTACGCCAATTTCGACATTCCCGACGCGGTGATGGCGAAGTTGTCGGCGTAGGGAAGGGGGTTTGCTGGCCCGTTTGCTGGGGATCGATCCGGGGTTGCGTTTCACCGGCTGGGGGCTGGTGGAATCCGAGGGCAACCGGCTGCGGCATGTCGCCGACGGGGTGATCGCCACCGACTCGGCGGCCAGCGTGCCGGAGCGGCTGCGGGTGTTGCACGATGCGTTGGCGGCCTTGCTGGCCCAGTGGCGGCCGGACGAGGCGGCGGTCGAGGAAACCTATGTCAATCGCAACGGCACCGCCACGTTGAAGCTGGGCTATGCGCGCGGGATCGCCTTGCTGGCGCCGGCGCTGGCCGGCATTCCAGTGGCGGAATACGGCGCCAAGTCGGTGAAGCTGGCGGTGGTGGGCACCGGCGGGGCCTCCAAGGAGCAGGTGCAGATGATGGTGCGGCGGCTGTTGCCGGGTGCGGCGATCCGTCGGGCCGACGCAGCGGATGCGTTGGCGGTGGCCATCTGCCATGCGCACAACCGGGCCAGCGAGCGGCGTTGGGCGGCCGGGGTACGGATGGCGTGATCGCGAAGCTCACAGGCCGGGTCGAGCAGATCGAGGCCGACCGTTGCGTGATCGACGTCAACGGGGTCGGCTATCTGGTGCAGGCCTCCACGCGCACGTTGGCGGCCTTGGCGGCCGGCGAGGTGGCGAGTGTGCTGGTCGAGATGCAGGTGCGCGAGGACGCCATTTCGTTGTTCGGCTTCGCCGACGCGGCCGAGCGCGAGTGGTTTCGGTTGCTCACCACGGTGCAGGGCGTAGGGGCGCGGGTCGGGCTGAACATCCTGTCCGCGTTGTCGCCGCGTGACCTGGTGGGGGCGATCCAGGCCGGCGATCGTGGGGCGTTGACCCGTGCGTCCGGAGTCGGCGCCAAGCTGGCGGTGCGGTTGCTGACCGAGTTGCGCGACAAGGCGGGGGCGATGCCGTCCGGCATTGGTTTCTCGCCAATATTGCCGCCGCCGGTTTCGGGGCTGGAGGCGGATGCGATCTCGGTGTTGGTGAACCTGGGCTATCGCCGTGGCGAGGCGGCGTTGGCGGTGGATCGCGTGGTCAGGCGGCTCGGCGACGACGCCGCGCTGGCCGAGGTGATTCGCGAGGGGCTGAAGGAGTTGGCGCGGTGAGCGCGGGGGGGGAGCCGCCGATGATCGACCGCCCCGTCTCCTCCGCCCGGGTCGAGGAAGACGCCGCGGAGGCGTCGCTGCGGCCGCAGACGCTGGCGGAGTTCGTCGGCCAGCAGGCCTCGCGCGAAAACCTCGCCGTGTTCATCCAGGCCGCGCGCACCCGCGGGGAAGCGCTCGACCACGTGCTGCTGCACGGCCCGCCCGGCCTCGGCAAGACCACGCTGGCGCAGATCGTCGCCCGCGAACTCGGCGTCGGCTTCCGCGCCACCTCCGGCCCGGTCATCCAGCGCGCCGGCGACCTCGCCGCCATCCTCACCAACCTGCAGCCGCGCGACGTGCTGTTCATCGACGAGATCCACCGCCTGCA
>CAIMEK010000067.1 GCA_903839965.1 uncultured Acetobacteraceae bacterium
CACCCGATACAACGCTGAATGGCTGATTGAGAAGAACGGCCACGCCAGCCCCAACCTCGCCCGAGCCAACTGGAACCAGGCAATGCTCAACGCCGCCGCTTAAGCTCAACCTTGTGTCCAAAGAACCGGGCGCGGTACAGAAAACGAACGGCGGGGCTGACGGCGTGGCCATCAACAAGCCATCGATTGAGCCTGCCAATCATGGCTGAAAGGCAACACTTGCCACGCATGGCCAAACGACAACGGTGAGTGCCCCGAAGCGTTGCCGAGCTTACCGGCGGCTTCCATGGCGAGCCACACCAGCGCAGCCATGATGCTTCTCTGCGAGCGCTACCGCGGCGCGATAAGTTCCGACGAGGCAGAGCAGATCGCCTTGTACGCAGAGCCGCCAGCGTGCGCGCAAGATCGCGGGGTGTCATGGCTTCAGCCATTCGTCGGCGCCGAGCGAGGAAACCAGGGAGGACAAAGGACATTTGCCCGGTCGGACTGCCCGGGAAATCATTCAGAATGGCGTGTCCGAATTCAGCCCGGGCCCTCGCATTCGGGAACACAGTCCGCAGCGGATGCCCCGCGCGGGCGGCTACTTCTTCCAGACAGGTTCGCCGAGGTCCACCTGCTTCGGGGTGGTGCTGGCGCCCGCGATCGCGCCGGCACCGCCGCCGATCACGGCGCCGGCGACCACCCCGACGGGACCGCCGACTAAACCGACAGTCGCGCCGGTTGCGGCTCCGGTTGCGGCGCCACCCTGTACGCGGCCAGGCTCGCTTGAGCCGCAAGCTGCGAGCAAGGATACTGCGCCGATCAGGGTAAGCTTGGTAATCATATTCATAGTTATTGCCTTTGCATGAACGTCCGGCTCGGCCGGCCGTCAGGAGAATACTTAGCAAACACTGAATTGGTGATCATCGTGCGCGCCGATAAGGATCGGAAAATACTCACTGCCGCAATAGCATGATGCTGCGCTTATTTGCAGGAAGGGCGCGTGCTTATCGTCCAAACTTTTGGCCGTCGCGATTTTGCGACGAAAGACTTATTCTAACGCCCGATGATCGGAACCCAGCGCCCAATTGCGGAGGCCAATGGACATAATCCGTCATGGCTGGTTGGTCAGCCTGTTCCAGGCGTCGCGGCATTGGTTGATGATGGTGTCGGAGGGGTGGAATATTCGGTTTGAAATCCAGTTGTTACGCGTGGGTTGTCAGCCATTTTTCTTGGCGTTGAGTTCGGGGGCTGACGCCTCGGAGAATCATTCGGACAAAATCGACATATCAGGACGCGTCTCCAACTGCGGCGACACGGGTGTGTGCCCCATGGTTTGTGAGGCAGTCACCATCATCCTGACCCAAATTCGTGCGCGGTTCGGCCCCGGAAGAGCTGGGCAACACGGCTCGTTCGACCCCTGCCGACGACGCTCGCTATCGCCGCGGCCCGGGTAGCTACGCATGTCGGCGTCCTCCAGATGGCAGAACACTGACGCCCCGAAGCGCTCCTCCGGCGCCGCGATCGGCAGCTCCGTGGGATGCAGGAGCGCAGTGCGACGCCGAATCACAATCGACAAGATTATGGGGATTTCCTATAAGATGGCACCGAGATGCCCATGATTGTCGACAATAACCGTGTTCCATCCCCCCCGGACCCCGACGGCACCGCCGCCGGGGCGATTGCTGCGGCGCTGGAGGAAGACATCATCTTCGGCCGTCTTCCACCCGGCATGAAGCTGCGCGAAGAAAAGCTGCTGGAGCGCTTTGGCAGTTCCCGCTACGCCATCCGCGACGCCCTGAGCCGGTTGGAAAGCCGCAAGATCGTGGTGCGCGAGCGCAATCGCGGCGCGGCCGTGCGCACCATGCCGGCCGACGAGGTGCGTGAGCTGCACGAGGTGCGCGAACTCCTGCAGCGCCATGCCATCCTGCGGATCCGCCTGCCGGTGCCCGATGCCGATCTCGCCGTGCTCACCGCCATCGAGGAGCAGTACGAGGCCTGCATGGCCACCGGCGACGTGCGCGGCATGTACGACACCAACGACCGGTTCCATGACGCGCTGTTCGGCCTTTGCGGCAACCGCCAGCTTCGGGCCCTGATCCGCCAGCTTCTGCACATCAGCATGCTGGTGCGCACGCGCGGGCTGGAGGTTGCCGAGGATCGCTACAAGGCGATGACCGAGCACCGGCAGATGCTGGGCCTGCTTTCCGGCTGCGATCCCTGGGCCCTGGCCGAGTTGTGCGTCGCCCATATCCGGCCGCGGCGCGACGCCTACCTCAATTTCCTGGCCGACCGCGAGAAGCCGCGCCGTCGCCGGAAACGGCAGCTGGCATGACACCTGGTCCCGCCTTGGCCTGCGCGGCATCGCCCGGCGCAAACAGTCTGCAAACCCTGTTCCCACATCAATGACGGAGATAGTCTCATGACCCCACCGGAACGCATGCGTACCCTGCTGGCCCAGCCGGAATTTGTTGTCATGCCGGCGGTATGGGACGGGCTGACCGCCAATCTGACGTTTGGCGCCGGGTTCAAGACAGCCTTCCTGTCCGGCTCCTGCGTGGCCGCCAGCCGGCTCGGTGGGCCGGACCTCGACCTCGTGTCGTTTGCCGAAATGTTCGACTCGCTGAACATGGTGCGCGGCGCGGCGCCGGACCTGCTGGTGCTGGCCGACGCTGACCACGGCTACGGCAATGCCATGAACGTGCAGCGCACGGTGCGCGCCTACGGCCGCGCCGGCGCCGCCGTGATCCTGGTCGAGGACAAGATCACCCCGCGCGCCCTGACTGCCGACGGCAAACCCTGCATGCCGCGCGACGAAATGCGGATGAAGATCCGCGCGGCCGTGGAGGCGGCCAAGGACTCCGGCATTCTGGTGATGGCGCGCACGGACTGTCGTCCGACCGCGGGCATCGACGAGGCGGTGGCGCGGATCGAGATGTACGTGGAGGAAGGCGCCGACATCCTGTTCCTCGATTCCCCCAAGGACGAGGCGGAGGTTCGGCGCGCGGTCGCCGCCGCTGCCGGGCGGCCGTCGTTCGCGGTGCTGTCTCCGGGGGCGCCGCGCGAAACGCCGACCCAGGTCCGTGCCGCCGAACTGGGGCTGAAGATCGGCACCTATCCCACCGGCCTGCTGTCGCCGGCCATTGCCGGCATGAAGGCGGGGCTGGCCGCACTCGCCGCCGGCAAGGCCGAGTCCGCCATGGCGCTGCCGCCGCCGGAACTGCGTGCCGCGCTCGGCTACGCCGATTACGACAAGCAGGCACGGCGCTTCGTGCTTGCCGGCAAGTAAGAACGTGCAAACCCGCCCCGCGCACGACGTGCGGGGCGGATCCAAGGGAGATCCAACATGATCCCGAAATCTGCCCGCCTGCGGGCAATCCAGTACGGCGTGGTCGCACAGATCTCGGTGATCTGCATGATCAACTACATCGATCGCACGACGCTCGCGATCGCCAACCCGGCGATTCGCGCCGAGATGGGCCTGTCACTGTCGCAGATGGGCCTACTGCTCTCGGCTTTCCCGCTCACCTATGCGCTGTCGCAGTTGCCGCTCGGTCCGGTCATCGACCGGCTTGGCTCGCGGCTGTTGCTGGGCACCGGCCTGGCCATCTGGTCGGTGGCGCAGGGCCTCGCGGGGTTGGCCGGCAGCCCCGGACAGCTCTGGGTGTGCCGTATTTTGCTCGGCGTCGGCGAGGCGCCGACCATCCCCTCCTGCACGAAAGTGGTGCGACGGTGGTTCACCGTCAGCGAGCGTGGCAAGCCGGTGGGCTTTTTCACCGGCGCCAACCATCTGGGCCAGGTCATCGCCGCCCCGCTGCTGACGGTGATGATGGTGGTGATGGGCTGGCGATGGATGTTCGCGATCATGGGCATCCTCGGCGTCATCTGCGTGGTGGTGTGGTTCGCGCTGTACCGCGATCCGGCCGACGCCAGCCTTTCCGACTCCGACATCGCACACCTTGCCGAGGGCGAAACGCTGCACGACGCGCCGCCGATGAATTTCAGCCAGTGGCGGCATCTGTACAACTTCCGCACGAGCTGGGGGATCTGGCTCGGCGTGTTCTGCTCGGGCTACATGAGCGGCATCTATGCCACCTGGCTGCCGGCGTATCTGGAGATCGAGCGGCACATGTCGATCAAGGCGGCCGGGATGGTCGCCGCCATTCCGTTCGCGCTCTCGGTGATCGGCAGCCTGTTCGCGGGCTGGGCCGCGGATGCGCTGGGCCACCGCGGCGTGACGCCGTTGAACCGCGGCCGCATCGTGTTCGTTACCGGGCTGGTCGGGCTGGGGCTGTTCACCGTGCTCGCGGCACAAAGCAACAGCACGGTGGCCGCCCTGACCTGGATCAGCACCGCGATGTTCTTCGCCCAACTGGCGGGATCGTGCTCCTGGGTGTCGGCGAGCGCGGCGGTGCCGGAGAACTGCCTGGGCTCGTTCGGCGGCATCATGAACTGCTTCGGCTACATCGGCGGTGCGATCGCCCCGGCGGTGACCGGGATCGCGGTGGACATCACCGGGTCGTTCGCCATGCCGCTGGTGCTGGGAGCGATAATCTCCCTGGCGGGGGGAGCCGTCTTCTGGTTCCTGCCGACCGGACCGATCACCGCGGAAGATGTCGCCGGGCGAGGCCGGCTGGCGGTGTCCTGAAACACCTTACGAGCGCGAGGCTCTGGCCTGGGCTGGCCAGCGCGCGCTCGGGCCGCATCAAAGCGTGGCGGCCAGGCTCAGTATGAACCGACGTTCGATTGGCGGCGCGCCTGCCTGGGTCAGGCGCGCCGCATTCAGTTGTTGTGCGACCAGCGACACCACGAAATTCGGTGTGATCGTGTAGCCGACGCGGGCATTGAGCGTGAATGCGTTGCTGATCCAGACCGGGGTCAGGGTGTTCTGCGAGCCGCTGACGCGGAAATCCAGGAAGCGGGACTGCCATTTGGCCTGGGCGTCCATTTCCCACGAGCCCAGCGTGTAGCCGGCGCCGGCGACGACGACGCTGGTCGGCGTGCCATGCGCGAAGTCCTGCGGGCTGTAGATTCCGCCCTGGTTGATCGACAAATCGTCGGAAATCGAGATGAACGAGTAGCTGACGTTCCAGCGAAAACCGCCGGGGGTCTTGCCGCGAAGCCCGATCTCCGCACCGATCGCGGAACTGTTGCCGCTGTTCGCTGTCTTCGCCAGGGCAAGCTGGGAGCCATCCGGAAAGTTCGTGTAGACCGGCGTGGCCTCATAGGGATTGGTCAGGATGTTGTTCGTGCGCTGGGCAAAAACCGCGGTGCGCACACGGGCGCCGAGTGCCGGCAGCGCACGGTCCCAGGCCAGCTCGACATTGCTCACGGCGGCGGCGTTGGCGTGCGGATTGCCAACGGCCAGGAACGTCTGCGCGGGGTCGTCCGGGCCGGTGCTTGGATATACCTGCCGGTCCTGCAGCCCGAGATCGTAAATGCTGGGAAGCTGCAGGCCCCGTCCCATGAGCAGGCGGAAGGTGTCGGCGTCCGTCGCGTTCCAGACGAGCCCGCTGTTGAAACTCGGCTCGTCGATGGTGCGGCCACGGAAATCCGCCGCGGTCAGCCCGGATTGCGCCAACAGCGGTCCGCTCTGGCTCAGCACGAAATGGTCGAGGCGGACCGCGTTGGTCAGCGAGAGATGCGGCGTGATCCGCCAGTCCCACATGATGCTGCCGGAGACGACCTGGTAGCCGATCCTGCCCGCCGACACGCTCGACGATGTTGCGGAGTTGTTGCGATAATCCAGGCCGATCCGCAGCGCGTGGCTCGGGCTGAGCTTCATCGTGTCGCTGAGCTGCAGGACATAGACGGTGTCGTGCATGTCCTCGCTCTCGCTGGCGCCGTGAAAGGCGTAGCGCAACTCGTTCCGGTAGGCGTTGACGCTGATCAGTCCGGCCCGCGTGTCGCTGGTGAGCCCCACCCGGGACCAGTTGGTGCGCTGATAATCGGTGCCAAAATAGGGCGAGGCGGTGGCTTCCCACATCCGGGTTTCGACCAGGGCGCCGGCAAACGACAGCTCGGTACCCGGGGCAAGTTGGACCTTGCCGGATGTTCCGGCTGCCCGCCGCTGGGGCGACTGGCGGAAGAGCAGGTCGTCCGCGGCGACGCCGACCGGCGCGAATTCGCGGGCATTGAACCCGTCGATGAAAACCCGGATCCCGCCCTTGTCGACAATGCGTCCGGTGCCGATGGCGGTGAGACTGCTGTAGCCCTGCGTGCCGACCCTTACCGTGGCGCTATTGATCGGATGGTCCTTCAGGGGGTCGTAGGTGATGATGTTGATCACCCCCGAGGCCGCATTGAACCCGAACAGGGCCGTGTTCGGGCCCCGGATCACTTCGATCTGCCGGATCTCGGGCAGGGCGACGGGCAGGGTGTACCACTGCGTCCTGCCGAGGTCGTCGAGATAGACCTGCTGGCCATCGACCAGGACGAGCAGGCGCGGGTTGCTGGTTTCGTTGTAGCCACGCACGCTGATATCGGCCGCGGCGAAGCCGTACCGGCGGACATCGAGCCCGGCGACGAAGCTGAGCAGATCGGGCAGATTGTCGGCTCCGGAACGGCGAATGTCATCGGCAGTGATGATTTCCAGGTCGGCGGGCACGTCGCTGGCCCGTTGGGGCTTGCCGGTCGCAGAGGTGGTGACGGGTTCGTCGAACAGCTGTTCGAATGCGCTGCGGTCGATCTGCTGTGCCGTGGCGGCGCCGGCGAACATCGCGGCCAGGCCAGCGGCCA
>CAIMEK010000068.1 GCA_903839965.1 uncultured Acetobacteraceae bacterium
GGACAGCGCCCTTGCCTTAACTTTCCCGCACTGACGATCTTCCTCCCAGCGCGGCGCCGATCTCCTCGAGAATGGCGGGGTCGTCGATGGTGGCCGGCGCCGCCGCCGGTTCGCCGTCGGCGATGCGGCGGATGCTGGCGCGCAGGATTTTTCCACTCCGGGTTTTCGGCAGCCGCGCCACCACGCGGGCCTCGCGAAACGCCGCGACCGGCCCGATACGGTCGCGCACCAGCGCCACCAGTTCCTCCGCCACCTCCCGGGCGATGCGCTGCGCCCCGGCCTTCAGCACCACCAGCCCCAGCGGCACCTGGCCCTTCAGCGCGTCCTTCACGCCCACCACCGCGCATTCGGCAACGTCGGGGTGGGCCGCCAGCACTTCCTCCATCGCCCCGGTCGACAGCCGATGCCCGGCGACGTTGATGATGTCGTCGGTGCGGCCCATCACCGACACGTCGCCGTCGGCATCGATCGAGCCGGCGTCGCCGGTGCGGTACCAGCCCGGGAAGTCGGCCAGGTAGGCGGTGCGGTAGCCCGCCTCGTTCTGCCACAGCGTGGGCGCGCAGCCCGGCGGCAACGGCAGCCGCACGCACAAATTGCCGGTCGCCCCGCGCGGCAGCACGCGCCCGTCGTCGTCGAGCACCTGCACGTCGTAGCCCGGCGAGGGCCGCCCGCCGGTGCCCGGCTTGGGCGGGAACAGCCCGAGCCCCTTGAACCCGGCGGTGATTGCCCAGCCCGTCTCGGTCTGCCACCAATGGTCCACCACCGGTATGCGCAGCTTGTCCGCCGCCCAGATGGCGGTCGGCGGGTCGCAGCGTTCGCCCGCCAGGAACAGCGTCTCCAGCCCGGACAGATCGTGGTCCCCCAGCAGCCGCGCCTCCGGGTCCTGCTGGCGGATGGCGCGCAGCGCGGTCGGCGCGGTGAACAGTGCCCGCACGCCGTGCTCGGCGCACACCCGCCAGAAGGCCCCGGCATCCGGCGTGCCGACCGGCTTGCCCTCGTACATGACGCTGGTGCAGCCGGCCAGCAGCGGCGCGTAGACGATATAGGAGTGGCCGACCACCCAGCCGACATCGGAAGCTGCCCAGAACACCTCGCCGGGCCGCATGCCGTAGATCATCCGCATGGAATTGTGCAGCGCCACCGCGTGGCCGCCGGTATCGCGCACCACGCCCTTCGGCCGCCCGGTGGTGCCGGAGGTGTAGAGGATATACAGCGGGTCGGTGGCCGCCACCGCCACCGGATCGTGCGGCGCGGCGGCCGCCTCGGCCGCGGCGAAGTCGTGGTCGCGGCCGGCAACCATGCTGGCCGCCACCTGCGGCCGCTGCAGGATCAGGCAGGCCTGCGGCTTATGGGCGGACATGGCGATGGCGGCATCGAGCAACGGCTTGTAGGCGACCGCCCGGCCGGGCTCCAGGCCGCAACTCGCGGACACCATGACACGCGGGGCGGCATCCTCGATGCGCTTGGCCAGTTCCGCCGCGGCGAAGCCGCCGAACACCACCGAATGGATGGCGCCCAGCCGCGCGCAGGCCAGCATGGCGATGGCCGCCTCGGGCACCATCGGCATGTAGATCACCACCCGGTCGCCGCGCCGCACCCCCAGCCCTGCCAGCGCGCCGGCGACGCGCGCGGTGCGGTCGCGCAGCGCGGCGTAGCTGAACCGTTTGATCGTTCCGGCCATCGGGCTGTCCCAGATCAAAGCGTCCTGCGCGCCGCGCCCGGCCGCCACGTGGCGGTCCAGCGCGTTGAAGCAGGTGTTCAGGCGCCCATCCGGGAACCATTGGCCGTAAACCCCCAGCGCGGGGTCGAAGGCGCGCTCCGGCGGGCGGATCCAGTCGATGCCCCGCGCGGCCTCCATCCAGAATGCCTGCGGATCGCGGCGCCAGTCGGCGATGGCTGCGACGTAGCCTTGGGCGGGCATGGCTGGCTCCCGGGACACAGGTGAAACGCCGGAGGGCGAAACCCCCCGGCGTTGCCGGCAAGCGGTGTCTCAGATGGTGGCGCTGGCCGGCCGTGGCACCGGCGCCTCCTCGGGATCGGAGCTGAAGATGTCCCGGTCCTTGGTTTCCGGCACGAACAGCACGCCGATGACCAGCGTCATCACCGCCACCCCGATCGGGTACCACAGCCCGTAATAGATATTCCCGGCCTGGGCGTTCATGGCGAACACGGTGGCCGGCAGGAACCCGCCGAACCAGCCGTTGCCGATATGGTAGGGCAGCGACATCGACGTGTAGCGGACGCGGGTGGGGAACAGTTCCACCAGCGCCGCCGCGATCGGCCCGTAGACCATGGTGACCAGCACCACCAGGTAGGTCAGCAGCAGCACCAGCGTGCCGGTCTGCGCGCGGAACACGTCGAACGGGTGCGCCATCTTCGCCACCGTCGGGTTGGCCGCGGCCGGATAGCCCACGGCGGTCAGCGCCTCGGTCAGCGCCTTGTTGAACGCCGCCACCTGGGCCGCCGCCTGGCCCCCGGCCTGCTTGACGTCCACCGACGCCACCGCCTTGTCGGCGATCCGCACGCTGGCGACGGCGCCGGGCATGGCGGCCTCCTGCGTGTAGCTCACCGAGGCGCGGGCCAGCGCCGCCTTGGCGACGTCGCAGGAGTTGGTGAACTGGCTCAGCCCGGTCGGGTTGAACTGGAACGAGCAGTCGTTCGGGTCGGCGACCACCGCCACCTTCACCGTCTCATGCGCCCGGGTCAGCGCCGGGTTGGCCTGTTCGGCGATCATGCGGAACGCCGGGAAGTAGGTTATCGCCGCCAGCAGGCAGCCGCCGAGGATGATCGGTTTGCGGCCGATCTTGTCGGACAGCCAGCCGAACAGCACGAACCCGCCGGTGCCCAGCGCCAGCGACCAGGCGACCAGCAGGTTGCCGGTATAGGCGTCCACCTTCAGCGTCGAGGTGATGAAGAACAGCGCGTAGAACTGCCCCGAGTACCACACCACGGCCTGGCCGGCGACCAGGCCGAACAGCGCCAGCACCGCCCATTTCGCGTTGCCCCAGCGGCCGAACGCCTCGCTCAGCGGCGCCTTGGAGTGCGTGCCCTCCTCCTTGATCTTCAGGAAGGCCGGGCTTTCGCTCAACTGCAGGCGAATCCATACCGAAACGCCGAGCAGCACGCTCGACAGCAGGAACGGCACCCGCCAGCCCCAGTCGGCGAAATCCTTCGGCCCCAGCGCGGTCTGGGTGAACAGGATGATCAGCAGCGACAGGAACAGGCCCATCGTCGCGGTGGTCTGGATCCACGACGTGTAGAAGCCGCGCCGCCCGTGCGGGGCGTGTTCGGCCACATAGGTGGCCGCCCCGCCGTATTCGCCGCCCAGCGCCAGCCCTTGCAGCAGCCTGAGCACGATGAGGATCACCGCGGCCGTCAGCCCGATCGATTCCGATCCCGGCAGCACGCCGACCAGGAAGGTGGAGCTGCCCATGATGATGATGGTGATCAGGAAGGTGTATTTCCGCCCCACCATGTCGCCGATGCGGCCGAACACCAGGGCGCCGAACGGGCGCACCAGGAAGCCCGCGGCGAATGCCAGCAGCGCGAAAATGGTGCGCGTGGTTTCGTCGAACTGGCTGAAGAACTTGGCGCCGATGACCGCGGCGAGCGAGCCGTACAGGTAGAAATCGTACCACTCGAACACGGTGCCGAGCGACGAGGCGACGATGACCTTGCGCTCGGCCTTGGTCATCGGCCGCAGTTCGAGGTCGGAATGCGGGATCGGCGTAAGGGTCACGTCTGGGTCCCCCCTGCTTTGCGTTTTTGATGGTGCTTGCGATTCTTTTGCCGCGCGGCCCCTTTGGGAGGCTTTTCAGGCGGCTTTCCCGGATGGTTTGGGCATCGGGCAATCGGCCGGTCCGCGGCAAATCACGTGGTCGCGAAATGGGGCAATGTGATTGTCGTGCCACCCTCGGAATTGTGGCGAAGGCGGCCCGAACCCGCGTGGCGGGTGCCGTCCGCCCGGGCCGGGCGGGAGATTGTTTGCCTGTGCACGACCGCCGCCGTAATACCCACCCGCCATGAGGATAC
>CAIMEK010000069.1 GCA_903839965.1 uncultured Acetobacteraceae bacterium
ACCTGACCTGGTGGTTCCCCATCGCCTACCGCTCCCGCATGATCGGCATCTTCTGTTCGGCGGTGATGCTTTCGCTGTTCATCGGGCCGCCGATCGGCGGCCTGCTGCTGCAGCTCAACGGCGCGCTGGGGCTGCTCGGCTGGCAATGGCTGTTCCTGGTCGAGGCGCTGCCGCCGGTCATCATGTCGGCGGTGACCTGGCGCCTGCTGACCGACCGCCCGACCGAGGCGGAGTGGCTGCGGCCGGACCAGCGGGGCTGGCTGGTCGAGCGCCTGGCCTCCGAGCAGAAAGCGCAGGAATCGCTGCACAAGTTCACCCTCGCCGACACCTTCCGCAACCCGACGGTCTGGCTGCTGGCGGCCACCGCCTTCGGGCAGAACACGTGCAGTTGGGGCATCGCCTTCTTCCTGCCGCTGATCGTCAGGGGGCTCGGCGTCTCCACCAACTGGATCGGGCTGGTCAGCGGTATTCCCTATGTGTTCGCGCTGGTGGCGATCAACGTGTGGGGCTGGCATTCCGACAAGACCGGCGAGCGTCCATGGCACGCGGCGAGCGCGTGGTTGCTGTGCGCGTGCGGGCTGGGCACGGCGGTGCTGGTCGGCGTCGGCCATCCGGTGATCATGATGGTGGCGCTGACCTTCGCGATCATGGGGCAGTACGCCAACCAGCCGGCCGTCTGGGCGATGCCGAGCGCGCTGCTGACCGGCTCCGCCGCGGCGGGCGGGATCGCCATGATCAACACGGTGGGCCAGTTGGGCGGCTGGTTCGGGCCGACGGTGTTCGGGCTGGTGAAGGATGCGACCGCCAGCGACACGATCGGGTTGCTGTGCCTGGCGCTGGCGCCGGTGATGTCCGCCGTCGCCGTGCTCATCGCCGGCCGCGACCCCAGGCTGCGGCGGATGGCGGCGTCCGCCTGAACGGCGAAGGCGGCCGGTTGGGAGCAGCCATCCGGCCGTTGCTTCCCCGTTGTTCAGTGCTGGACCGCAAACGCGCGGACCGTTTCCGCGTCTTCCGATGCCCGGCCCCGCCCTCAACCTGCCGCCGTCGCGTCCCACCCGATCCACGCGCACAGCGCCTTGCCCATCACCAGGTCGAGGTCCTCGCCCGCGAGCCAGGGCAGTTCCTCGGTGAACAGCGTGACGCACTGGCGATAGCTGCAGGGCATGCGCGTGAGATCGGAACCCCAGAAGGTGCGGTGCGGTCCGAACGCATCGTAGGCCTGGCGCAGCCAGCGATGGATGTTGCGGTACGGATAGGGCTCGGAGGAATGCGCCGGCAGGCCGCTCGCCTTGATGGCGACGTTGGGCAAACGCGCCAGCGCCAGCACCGCCGGCATGTCGGAAAACGCCGCGTCGTCGCGCGTGCGTTCCGTCACCGGCACGCCGAGATGGTCGATCACCAGCCGCAGGCCGGGATGGCGGGCGGCGATCGGCAGCGCCTCGGCCAGCCGGCCCCAGATCGCCAGCATGATCGGAATGCCGTCCCGCTCCGCCGCCGCCCAGAGCCAGTCCGCCGTGCCGTCGGCGAGCATGGCGCGTTGCTCCGCCGTGGCGAAGGTCAGGCGCAGGCCGAGCCGGCCGGTCTGCCGCCAGCCCGCCAGCGCCTCCCGGCTCTCCGCCCGCTCGAACGCCAGGTTGCCCATCACGGCCAGGCGGCCCGGGTAGTGCCGCGCGCCCGCATCGGCGAAGGCGATGGCGGCGGGGTCCCATTTCGGCGGCACCAGCACGGCGCGGTCGACGCCGGCGGCATCCATGTCGCGGATCAGCGCGTCGTTGCCGTACGGCGCCTGCCGATGCACGTAGGGCGGGGTGCCGGCGGTCCAGGTATGCACCTGCGAGTCGACGATCAGCATGGCGGCCTCCATGGGAACGTGATTGTTTCACCTGTCACGTTCTCGTTGTCCACCCGCCGGGAATACTGCGTCCGTCGCCGGCGTCCTGTAGGCTGGCGACGAGCATGCCAATAACAGGGGGAATGCCGATGTTGCGATTTGTGTTGCCGGTCGTGGCGGCTTTGCTGGCGACGGCCGGCCCGGCGCTGGCGCAGGCGCCGACCGTGCGCATCCGGGGCACCATCACCGCCGTCGACGCCAGCACGCTCGCCGTCACCTCGCGGGAAGGCCAGGCGCTCAAGATTGCCCTGGTCGAGCCGGTGACCGTCTCCGTCATGAAGAAGGTGGACCTGGCCTCGATCGCCCCCGGCACCTATATCGGCATGACCGCGCGGCCCGGATCGGGCAACGAGCTGCAGGCGGTGGCCGTGGTGGTGTTTCCCGAGAACCTGCGCGGCGCCGGCGAGGGGCATCGCGACTGGGACCTCGCACCCGGCACCACGATGACCAACGCCAATGTCGAGGCCGCGGTGCAGGGCAGTTCCGGGCGCGACCTGACGCTGGCCTACAAGGGCGGCAGCGTGAAGGTGCTGGTCGGCCCCGATGCCGCCGTGGTGACGCCGATCCCGGCGGACCGGGCCGACCTGAAGCCGGGCGCGACGGTGTTCCTGTCCGCGACGCGGGCGGCGGACGGCGCCCTCTCGGCCTCGCGCATCACGGTGAGCAAGGACGGCGTGGCGCCGCCGATGTAGCTACGCTTTCCGCCCAGGGAGGCGATGCCGGAACGCCAGCGCCTCGGCCACGTCCTGCCGGCGGATCACCGCAGCCCCGCCCAGATCGGCGATGCTGCGCGCCACCCGCAGCGTGCGGGTGAAGCCGCGCGGCGACAGCCGCAGCCGTTCGGCGGCCTGCTCGGCCAGCGTGCGCGCTTCGGGCTGCAGGGCCAGCCCATGCGGGTCCGCCTCGGCGTTGGTGGTCGGGCCGCCTTCGCCGGCGCG
>CAIMEK010000070.1 GCA_903839965.1 uncultured Acetobacteraceae bacterium
ACTGCGCCGCGCCGCACATCATGGAAGCGCCGGTGAAGCCGATCAGGCAGGCGATGAACAGGCGCTTGCGGCCGAATCGGTTCGCCATCCAGCCGACCGGGGCGGTCATCACCGCGGCGGCCGCCACGTAGGAGGTCAGCACCCAGGTGATCTCGTCCGCACTCGCCGACATGCTGCCCTGCATGTAGGGCAGCGCCACGTTGGCGATGGTGGAATCCAATATCTGCATCAGCGTGGCCAACATGACGCAGCCGGTCAGCAGGGCACGGTGCGGAACCATGGTCCCCGGTTCGACCTGGCCTGGCTGGATGGTCATCTCGGTATCGTCCTGCCGTCCCCTCCCGCGGGAGAGGGGAACAACATGACACCGCGACGACCACTCAGTCCATGGTTGCGTGGGCGGCCCGCACCGATCCGGCGGGGCGGCGGCCCCGCTCCATCAGCGGCAGCAGCAGCAGCGGCGCCAGCGTGACCACCATCATCATCCGGTAGTCGTTGCCGTAGGCGATAATCTCGGCCTGGCGGTGGATGGCGGCGTCCAGCAGCCCGGCGCCGGCGTAGGTGCTTGGATTGAGGAAATGCCCGGCCGCGCCGCTCTGCAGCAGGCGATTGAACGGGGTGATGCCGGCGGCGAGGTCGGCGTGCGAAACCTGGGTGAACTGCGCCAGCGAGAACGACGTCACCGACACGCCGATCGCGGCCCCGATGTTGCGGAACAGGCTGAGCAGCGCCGCCCCGTCGCCGCGCAGGTTCGCCGCCAGCGTGGCGAAGGCCAGCACCGACAGCGGATTGAACACCGCGCCCATGCCGAAGCCCTGCACCACGATAGTGGTGATCAGCCGGCCTTCGGACACGTCCGGCGTCCACAGGCTCATGTCGTAGAGCGACCACGACAGCAGCAGCAGCCCCACCGCCATGAGCTTGCGCTGGTCGATGCGCACGCCGATGCGTCCGGCCAGCACCATCGCCGCCATGGTGCCGATGCCGCGCGGCGCCATCACCAGGCCCGCGGTCTTGACCGGGTAGTTGGCGAGGTTCTGCAGGTAGGGCGCGAGCAGCGCCGAACTGGCCAGCAGCACCATGCCCACCAGGAACATCATCACCATGCCGGCGACGAAGTTGCGGTCGCGGAAGATCGACGGCGGCATGAACGGCTTGTCGGCGGTGAACATGTGGACGACGAACAGATACAGCCCGAGCGCCGCCAGCACCGCCTCGGCGATGATCTCGCGCGAGGTGAACCAGTCCTGGTCCTGCCCGCGGTCGAGCATCAGCTGGAACGACCCCAGCGCCAGCGCCAGCACCCCGAACCCGGTCCAGTCGAAGCGCAGGTCGGCGTCCGAATCCTCCTTCGGCATGAACGCCAGCAGTCCGGCGACGGCCAGGATGCCGAACGGCAGGTTGACGTAGAACACCCAGCGCCAGTTGTAATATTCGGTCAGGTAGCCGCCGAGCGTGGGACCCAGGATCGGCCCCACCATCACCCCGATACCCCAGATCGCCATCGCGGCGGCGCGGCGTTCGGGGGGGTAGATGTCGAGCATGGTGGCCTGCGACAGCGGCACCAGCGCGGCCCCGAAACTGCCCTGCAGCAGCCGGAACAGCACCATTTGCTCCAGCGACTGCGCCGCGCCGCACAGCATCGAGGTGGCGGTGAACCCCACCAGGCAGGCGAC
>CAIMEK010000071.1 GCA_903839965.1 uncultured Acetobacteraceae bacterium
CATAGCCGTTCTCGTCGTGCTTGCCGGTCCAGGCCCCCTCCGGCCGGTCGGCGTCCTGGCCGATCCACCAGTATTCGCCGACGCGCTGCCACTGCCCGGGCATCCGCTCCGGCTTTTGCTCCGCCGGCAGGGGCGGGTGCGTGCCGGGTGGGTCGTCGTCGACCACTTGGCCGAACAGCCGCCATTCGCGCAGCGCGATCGCCACGGTGTCGGCACGGGTGAACGGGGCATAGGGCTTGCGGGCGAACGCGGGCACATGGCCCTGGCGAGCGGCGTTCGGCCCGGGGACGGCGGGCGGGGAGGCGCAGCCGGCGAGCACGGCGAGCGTCATCAGGAGAACGAGCGCCGCGCGGCGGCGCAGCGGCACCCGATTCGGGGAGGCGGAGAGGCAAGTTGACATGGCAGCGACGGCATACAGGACCGCGGCCGGGAGGATCGATGCAGGTTTGTCGGTGAGGCCCTGCGCCTGCGGCGGGGGTTGGGTGGGTTAGCCGCGCTTCAACGTCGGGTCGAGCGGCGCGCAGTTGCGGCCGCCGCGCATCAGGCAGTCCTCGACCTGGCCGCTTTCGCGCAGCACCCGTGAAATCCAGACGCCGCCCGCGACGATCGCCACCACCACCAGCAGGGCGATCAGCGCGTTGCGGCGGGAGGGCGGTTCGTCGTCCATGCCAGCATTGACACCAGGGTTGCCGGACGGGCAGTTGAAGGCATGCGACGTGCCGGGGCAATCGCGAGTCTGGTTCTGGCCGGCCTGCTGCTGGCCGGGACGGCGCGCGCGGCCGACCGCTATTTCCTCACCAGCGACGGCGTGCGGCTGCACTACATGGAATCCGGGCGCGGCCGCACCATCGTCATGGTGCCGGGCTGGACCATGCCGGCCTGGATCTTCGAGCGGCAGATCCGCGCCTTCCAGCAGAGCTACCGGGTGATTGCCTTCGACCCGCGCTCGCAGGGCGACAGCGAAATCGCCGCCACCGGCCATGACCCCTGGCGGCGCGGCCAGGACATTGCCGAACTGCTCGACCGGCTGGGGCCGGACCCGGTGCTGCTGATGGGCTGGTCGCTCGGCGTGCTGGACAGCCTGGCCTTCCTGAACGAGCACGGCGACCGCCGTATCGCCGGCCTGGTGCTGGTGGACAACTCGGTCGGCGAGGAGCCGGCGCCGGTCGCCGTGCCGCACCGGCCCAAGCCCGGCCCGAAACTGTCGCGCGCCGAGAAGATGCACCGCTTCGTCGCCGGCATGTTCGTCCGGCCGCAGCCGCGCCCCTGGCTCGACCGGCTGACCGAGGCCTGCCTGCGCACCCCGCCGGAGGCCGCCGCGGCTCTGCTGGCCTATCCGGTGCCGCGGAGCTTCTGGAAAGACGCGGTGTATTCCACCGCCCGGCCGGTGCTCTACCTGGTGCGGCCCGGGCTGTCCGGGCAGGCCGCCAACCTCGCCGCGCACCGGGTGAACGCCGAGTCCGTGGTTCTGCAAGGGGTCGGCCACGCCATGTTCGTCGATGACCCGCAGCGCTTCGACCAGTTGGTGGAGGCGTTCATCCGTCGCCTGATCTGGCCGTGAGGCGGCGGGCCGCGCCTGGGGCGCTGGCGCCGCTGTTCCTGGTGTCGCTGGCGACCGTGGGGTTCGAGATCGCGCTGACCCGCTATTTCGCCGTCGCGAAATGGTCGGAGTATGGCTACTGGGTCATCTCCATCGTGCTGGCCGGCTTCGCGCTCAGCGGCGTGGTGATGGCCCTGGCGCGCGAGGCGTTCCTGCGCCGCGGCCCGGCGCTGCTGGCGGCGCTGCCGGTGGCGCTGATTCTCGCCGCGGCCGGCGGCTACCACCTGGTGACCATCAACCCGTTCAACCCGCTGCAATTGCAGAATCCGGTGACGTTCGCCGCCGAGTTGTGGAACATCGCCGGCTACTACGTGGTGCTGCTGCCGTTCTTTTTCCTCTCCGGGCTCTACATCAGCCTGAACTTCGTGCGCAACGACGAGGATATCGGCCGGGTCTACGGTTTTGATCTGACCGGCGCGGGGGTGGGCGCGCTGGCGGTGCTGGGGCTGATGTACTTCGTCCACCCGTTCCTGCTGGTGCCCGGGCTGCTGGCGCCGCTGGCGGTCGCTGCCGCGTTCGCGCCGAGGCGGCGGGGGGTGGCGATCGGGCTGGCGCTGCTGGCGCTGGCGGGCGGCGAGGCGCTGCTGCTGTTGGACAACCGCGCGGAAATCAACGATTTCAAGGCGATCTACGCACCGCTTCATACGCCCGAAGCCCGCGTGGCGGAGCAGCGGTATTCGCCGCGCGGCTTCTACGCCCTGCTCGACGACTTCACCGAACGGGTCGATACCGACATTTCCAACGACGCCGGCATGCTCGGCCTGCCCGGCCCGCCGCAAAGTCTTGGTCTCTACCGCGATGGCAACCGGTTGGCGGCATTGCCGAAAGGCCAGCCCGAGGCGGGCTATGCCGGCG
>CAIMEK010000072.1 GCA_903839965.1 uncultured Acetobacteraceae bacterium
CTGCCGACGTAATGGTTGTCGTAGGTCGCCCCGCGTGCGGCCAGGCTGTCGAAGTTGGGGGTCGGCACGCGCCGGCCGCCGTAGCAGCCCAGCATGTGCCGGTTGAGTGAATCGAAAAGCACGAACACTGCTTTCATGGCGACCGCTGCTGTCCTGGGTTGCTGGCTTGTCCGAACGGCGCCAGCATAGGCGCTCGGCCGGCGCCTCGCCATGCCCCCGCCGGCGGCGAACCGCGCAAGGAATGACGCCGATGCCCGCAGGACCGCACCCGATCGCCATCGTCGGCGCCGGACTGATCACGGCGACCTATCACGCCCCCGGCCTGCGGGCGGCGGGGGCCGACGTGCGCGTGGTGTGCGATCGCAACCTCGCGCGGGCCCAGGCGGTGGCCGCGGCCAACGCCATCCCCGAAGCCGCCGCCGAGCTCGACGCGGTGCTGGCGCGGCCCGACATCGCGGCGGTGGTCATCGCCACCCCGGACCACGAGCACGAGAGCAACGCCCTCGCCGCCGCCGCCGCGGGCAAGGCGATCCTGCTGCAGAAGCCGATGGCGATGTCGGCCGAGGGCTGCCGCCGGATCATCGCCGCCGCGGAGGCGAACGGCGTCAACCTCCAGGTGTCCTGGATGCACCGCCATTTCGAGGAGGTGCTGCGGACCCGCACCCTGCTCGCCGACCCGCGCCTCGGCGAGCTTTACGCCGTGCGCATCCGCAATGCGGTCAGCCCGGCCGGCGACCGGCCCTGGTGCTTCACCCCGGGCCTCGTCGCCGGTGGCGCGGTGATGCAACTCGGCGTGCACGGCATCGACCTCGCCCGGCACCTGTTCGGGCCGATCCGCACGGTGTCGGCCACCACCGGGATCCGCCGGCGCATCCGCCCGATGCCCGACGGCACGCTGCTGGAGGCGCACCTGGAGGACCACGCCTTCGCCCACTACGGCTTCGCCAACGGCGTCATGGGGACGCACGAGGTCTCCTTCTCGGAAGCGCAGGGGACCGACCGCTTCCTCATCGAGATCTACTGCGCCGACGCCACTTTGCAGCTTCGCGGCCCGCGCGGGAGGCTGGCGGTGTGGGCGCCGCGCCTCACCGGCCGCGAGGACTGGGTGGCGGAAGACCTGCCCGATCCGCCGCCGGGCCGGCGCCACCACGCCTGGTGGCTCGAGGTTCTCGCCGGCCGCGGCCGCGACGACGCCACCGCCGCCGACGCGCTGGCCGGCCAACGGGTCGCGGAGGCCCTCTACCGCTCGGCCGAACAGGGCCGGCGCGAGACGGTGGTGCCGACGCCCGCATGAAATGATGCGCTACCGTGCGTCAATGCGAAATACCGTCACCGTCGGTGGCCCGATGCTGAGCGAGAGCATCTTCACCACGCGCCAGACGCGCCCGGGCGGTGCTGCTGGCCATGTTCGTGGGCCGGTCGGGGCGGATGGCGTTCAGGCGGGACTGAGGCCGACGAGCCTGCCGGCGCATCGGCATCAGTCTGCGGCGGATTCCACCGAGACGGTCAGGCGGTAGGTCCGGCTGGCGAATGGCCCGAGCGGCGGCGCCGGGGCGGATTGCCCGGGTTCGAGCACGCCCGTGTTGCACGGTTCCACCGAGAGCAGTCCGATGCCCGGCCGCAGGTCGCGCCAAAGCTGGAGATAGGGCAGGGCCGCGGCATCGAAACCGACTCGCCACGCCAGGCCGGCCTCGTTGACAAGGCTGCACTCGGCGGGGCCGGGCTGGAGCCCGAGACAGGTCGCCGGCCGCGCCGCCGCCTCGACGGCGGGAAACGGTCCCCACACGGCGTGGCCACCGAGCCGGACAAGGTTGCGCTCCTGCAGCGCGGGAAAGCCGAAATTGACGTGATAGAGGATCGCCTGCGGGCACGGCTCGGCCGAGAGGTTCTCGACGCGATCCTCGATGCGGATTTCCGCCCCGCCGATCGGCGCCTCGATGCGCCGGTGCAGCCGCAGCCGAACTCCCCCCAGCCGCGCCTCGGTGATCTCTCCCTCGCAGAACAGCACCGGTTCCTCGCGGTCCCAATCCTCGCCGTAGGCCGTCACCCTGGCCGGCGTGAAAGGCAGGCGGCCGTGCAGCGGATGGTCCGCCGTGGGCTGGCGGATGTGCTCGAGGCCGCAGGTCACCAGCAGCCCGCCGACGCCGCGCTCGAAGCCCCGCCCGCCGGATTCCTCGGCGTCGAGCAGCGTGGGAGCGCGAAATCCATTCGGGCCCTGCCAGGCGAACGGCAAGCCTCGCCATTGCGCCGGGCCGATGTCGAGCGAACGGTCGGCCAGCACCCAGAAGTCGAGGCCGCCGCCGGTGCTAAAGGCCAGCGCCCGCACGCCGCGCTCGGGACCGTCGTCGAGTACGATGCGGCGGACCGACGCGACCTGCCGAAGATCCCCGACCCGCGGCCGCAGCGCCGCGCCCGTGACGGGAAGGCCGCCGATTTGCCGCGGTGTCATCGTCTTCATGGGGTCATTCCTTCGGCCCCGCACGCTACTTCACCGCGCCGGCCGTCAGGCCGCGAACGATGAAGCGCTGGGCAATGAGGAGGAGAAGGATGGCGGGCGCCGTCGCGAGCAGCGAGGCAGCCGCCATCTGGGTGTAGTTGATGGTGTTCTCCTGCGCGAACTTGCCGATCGCGACCGGCACCGTCGCGGTGGCGCGCTGGGTAAGGGTGAGCGCCACGGCGAATTCGTTCCAGCTGAAGATGAAGGTGAGGATGCCGGCCACGGCGAGTCCGGGGGCGACCAGCGGCACAACGACGTGGCCAAGGATCTGCGGCGTCGAGGCACCGTCGATGCGTGCCGCCTCGAATACCTCGGCGGGCAGGTCGGCGATGAAGATGGCCATTATCCACAGCGCCATCGGCAGGTTGAGCGTCGTGTGGGCCAGGATGAGGCCGAGATAGGCGTCGTTCAGGCCGACGGCGCCGAACATCACATACCAGGCCCCGGCGAGCGTGATCGGCGGAACCATGTGGAAGACCAGCGACCAGCCGAGCAGGCCGTGTACCACCCAGCGGGGCCATGCCATGCGGCGGAGCGAATAGCCGGCCAGCGTCGCCACCACCAGCACCAGCGCGGCGCTGGCCAGGCCGACGACCACGCTGTTGGTGAAGTTGCGCACGTAATCCGAGGTGTTCGAAAACAGCACGGACTGAAAGTTGGCCAGCGTCGGCCGGAACAGGATCTGCCCCGTCAGCAGCGCGATCTGCGTCTTGAAGCCGGCGGCGGCGATCCAGGCGAAGGGAAACAGCACAACCACCGACGCCGCGATGAGGGCGGCGTGCCGTGCCGCGGCAGCGGCGGAGCGCCGGCCGAGCCGCCCGAGGATGGGCCCCGTCATGCCTCCC
>CAIMEK010000073.1 GCA_903839965.1 uncultured Acetobacteraceae bacterium
CCGCCGCCGGCGATGTAGGCCAGTTGCGCTTCCAGGAAGGCGATGCTGGTCAGGGCCAGGAAACGGTCTTCGGTGGCGCGCGCCAGCAGTTTGCGGTCGTCGCAACGGATGCCCCGTCGGCGGATGCCGACGTAAAGCTCGCGGGCCTCCGCCAGGGCCTGCGTGGTGCCGGCCAGACTGCGAATGAAGGCGCCCTCGCGGCTCATGCGCGCCTGGATTTGCGGCCTGATGCTCTTCAGCTCCAAGCCCTCGCGCGGGCCGGACAGCCAGCGGGTGTATTCGGCATGCTGCTCCGCCACCTGGGCGCCGGCCAGCCTGCCGAACTCCGCCGCGTCGCCGGCCGGCCGGTGGTAGATGCCGGCGATGCGCCGGGCCGCGCGCATCGCTCCCACCTGGCCGCTGTTGAGGGCGCTACCGCCGGGCCGCACGCCATGGGTGCCGTTGAGTTCGCCGATGGCAAATAGGTTGCCGATGCTGGTCTCCCACCAGGCCGAACCGCGCAGACCGCCGTTGCAGTGCTGGGCGCAGACGGCCGCCTCCAGCGGCTCGCGCAGATCGATGCCCTGCTCGGCATAGAGGTCGATGCTCTGCTGGTTCATGTGCCGCAGGCGTTCGTAGGGCGAGGCCTGACGCGCGCCGGAGCGCTCCAGATAGTTCCTGGCCTCCGCGGGCAGCTCGTCGATGCGGAATTCGCGCATGCCGGGGGCCGGACGCGGGTTGCGCATGAAATCGAGGAAGACGCGGCGGCCGGCGGCGATTTCGCGGTGCACCGCGATGTCGACCAGCGACGAACCGCCGTTCTGCAGGCGCGCGGCATGGAACGGCCACTGATAACCCTTGAGAAAAATGCTGCCGGCCATCGACGGCATGTCATTGAAGAATTCGTGCAGGAAACTGCGTCTGCCGCTGGTCCCGTCGGCGTCGGTGCTGAAATAGTCGGGAATGACCTGCTGGTAGGTTCCGGAAAGGTTCCAGCGAAACTTCGTGGACGCCAGGCCATATTGCAGTTCGGTGAGATTGTTGGCCACCGCGCCAACTCCCAGCGCCAGCCCGTGCGAGCCCAGTTGCCCATGCGGCCAGACGCTGATCTGGTAGAGCTCGCCGGGCCCGCCGGTGGCCAGCACGACGTTCCGCGCGTTGAACAGCGTCATACCGTAGCCGGCCTGGTAATGATTCTGCTTGTTCAGGCAGATGGCCCCCGCCACCACGCGGCCGGCGGGCGTGTCGCGGACCAGCAGCTTGACCGCTTCGTGACGGTCGAAAATCGGGGTCTGGTGATGACGCACCTGCTCCAGGAGCTGGCGGTACATCATGATGGAGGTCTTGGGCCCGGCCGAGGTGGCACGCTGGCGCGGGTCGTGGTCGGTCTTGTAGCCGACATAGCCGCCGAAACGGTTGAAAGGAAACGGCACGCCGATCTTGCAGAGGTCGAAAAAGGCCGGCAGCGATCCCAGTCCTTCGATGTAGGCCAGATCGCCGTGCATCATGCCGCCCTTGAACAGGCTGCGCGCGAACTCCATCGGGCTGTCCGGATCGTCGCCGAAAACCCCCATTTTGTAGTAGGTCTGCTTGTCGGACCCCGAATTGTTGGAGGTGCCGTTGCCGAGCTTGTCGACCGCGATGGC
>CAIMEK010000074.1 GCA_903839965.1 uncultured Acetobacteraceae bacterium
CGTCGGGTTCAGCGGCGGTGGCGGCGGCGCGGCAAAACGCTCGTCGAGCGAGGGATGATGCGCGTCCCGCCCCATCGCGATCAGCGGATCGATCCCCGCTGCGGCGCAGGCGTTCACAGAGGCTTCGCTGAAATACCCGTTGTCCGCCAACAGCGCTTCGGCCTTGCCCAATGCGTCTGGCAGGTCGGCGATCCGGCGAACCGGACTATGCCGAACCGAACTGGAGGAATGTCCACTGGACGAGCCGCAAGTGGGCACCAACGATGGCTTCCATCCAGAACCATTCGGCATAGTCCGCCACTTGGCATAGACGGCCTTATGCCGCACGCGGCGTAAGGCGGTCTCGATGAAGAGCGCGATGACGGCCCAATTTACCCCGCCTTCGTCGTTGCCGGCGCTTCAGGTGACCTTTACGAAGGCGCCACCAGTGCCGTCGTTCGCCAGCGCGAAGTTGCTGGTAGTAAAAGCTGCCGGCCAGGGTTAGTGTCGGTGTGTTGGTACCAGCGGTAACCGAGACTTGGCGCCGCCATGACAACACCAACCGTCCACATTCGGCTCTGGGCTACCGACCGCCGGCTCCAGAGCTCGTGCCATGGCCGCCCTCCTCAGCCTCGTTAGCGGGCGCTCGGGCGGCCACCCCAACCCTGGCGCCACGACAGGCCATAAACCAACATCCGAAACATAGGCGCCGGTTCCCGGGGTTCCTCCGTTTACCCTGCGTCCTTATCTGTCACCGCGAGGGACGAATCGCGCTGCGCGATCTCGGCCAGCAGCGACCACACCCGGTCCGGCTCCATCGGAGCGTCCGGGTCGTTCAGCAACCGGTCCAGTTCATCGAGCTTGCTCGCGTAGTCCATCTCGGTCATGGGGCACTCCCGCACATCAGCGGCATCAGCAACGCGGCCCCGGAACGCCGGCCGCCCGGGCACAGTTTCTTCCACCTCACGTTGCAAGTCCGTTCACTGGTTGCGGAATACCCAATCACGTCCGCGTGCGCGCCCTTTACACCGTCGACAGCACCGCCGGCGCCAGCGCGGCCGTCCGCGCGGCGGGATGGGCGGGATTGCGGAAACACAGTTCGCCCCCCGGCGCGGCGTCGGGTCCGTCGGTGCCGAACAGCTCGATGCGCGATACGCAGGTGACCGCCACCACGCCGCGCGCCTGCGGCAGGGTGAGGAACTGCCGCGCCTCGCCTTCCAGCTCCAGCCGCTCGCGCAGGTGCCGCCACTCCAGCCGGTCGGTATCCTCGACGAACATGGCCAGGATGCCGGGCCGTGTCCCGGTAAACCGCACCGGCGCCACCGCCGCCATGCGCCGCTTGATCGCTCCCGCCACCTCGTTCTCCCGCCCGGCGCGCGCCGCCAGCACGAACACCCCGCGCCCCGAGGCGGTCACCGCCAGATGCGCCTCGTGGCCGAACTCGCGCCGCAGCGACGACATCAGGCCAAGCTCGTCGGCTTGCGCGCCGGCCAGCATCAGCGGATCGAGCCGCAACACCGCCGCCTCGTCGTGGTCGGCGCGGCGGCTGCCCTCCAGCAGCGTGCGGATGCGCTGGTGCAGCGCCGCCAGCCCGTCCTGCTCGCCGCCCTCGCGCAGGCCGTTGGGCAGCATCAGCTTCAGCAGGTAGCGCCCGGGATGCGCCGCCAGCCAGGTCTGCAGGTCGGGGTCGATGCGGTCCAGCAGCCGCACCCAGGCGGCGCGGTGCAGGTCGCGCCCGTCCTCGGCGGAAACCATGTCGCAGGCCAGCTCCGCCTCGACGCCGTGGCGCGACAGCAGCAGGTCGAACGGCGCGCCGTCCTCGAAGCCGGCGAACTGCACCTCAAAGCCGCGCTCGCGCTGCAGGCTGGCGGTGCGTAGCAGGTGGAGCATCGGCATCAGCGTGCTGCCGGTCTGCAGGCCCGCCCGCAGCGCCGCGCGCAGGCGCTCGCGCCCGTTGCGCGACAGGGTGCGATGCGTGCGCACCGCGCCCGCCGCCACCGTGGCCATGCGCCGTTCCGCCGCGTCGGGATCACGCAGCGAACGGCGGCGCATCCGTTCGATGGTCACTTCCACCGCATGCCGCCGCAGCGCCGCCTGGCCTTGCCGCTGGCCCAGCGCCACCGCCTGCTCGATGGCGGCCAGGCGATCACCCCAGGCCCGTGCACCCACCAGGTCGACGAAGGCGTCGAGCGCGGGAGGCGGAGGCGGTTCGCCGGCTGTGGTCATGCCATCCTCGGTGGGGCGGTCGCGTTGCCCCGGGGCAACCCGTGGTCGCACGGAATTCCTCCCGAGGTCGAGAGTGGACCGCAGTAGTCCTGTATCTTTTGATATCACAAGCATGGCAACTCGGCCGGCTCCCGCGGAACTGGGCGATGACGGCCGGGCAGCGGTCAGTTGCGGGGCAGGCGGGCGCTGTCCGGAGCGTCGGGGTTCTGGGCACGCTGCCGCAGCAGGTGGTCGGCCAGGACACAGGCGAACATGGCCTCGCCCACCGGCACGGCGCGGATGCCCACGCAAGGATCGTGCCTGCCCTTGGTCGCCACCTCCACCTCGCGCCCGTGGCGGTCCACCGCGGCGCGCGGCGTGCGGATGGAACTCGTTGGTTTCACGGCGAATCGGGCCACCACGGGCTGCCCGGTGGAAATCCCCCCCAGGATGCCTCCGGCGTGGTTGGAGCGGAAGGCCACCACGCCGTCGCGCATGCGCATTTCGTCGGCATTCGCCTCGCCGGATAGCGTCGCCGCGGCGAATCCGTCACCGATCTCCACCCCCTTCACCGCGTTGATGCTCATCAGCGCGGCGGCCAGGTCGGCGTCGAGCTTGCCGTAGACCGGGGCGCCCAGCCCGGGCGGCACTCCTTCGGCCACCACCTCGACCACAGCGCCGCAGGAGGAGCCGGCCTGGCGCACGCCGTCCAGATATTCGGCCCAGGGTTCGACGGCGAGCGGATCGGGGCAGAAGAAGGGATTGGCCTGCACCGCATCCCAGTCCCAGCGGGCGCGGTCGATGGCGTGCGGGCCGATCTGCACCAGGGCGCCGCGGATGCTCACCCGTCCGCCCAGCACCAGCCGGGCCACCGCGCCGGCGGCCACCCGCATGGCGGTCTCCCGGGCCGAGGCGCGCCCGCCGCCGCGCCAGTCGCGGATGCCGTATTTCAGCTCGTAAGTGAGGTCGGCGTGGCCGGGGCGGAACCGCTCCGCCAGTTCGCCGTAGTCCTTCGAGCGCTGGTCCACATTATCGATCTGCAGCGCGATCGGCGTTCCGGTGGTGACGCCCTCGAACACGCCGGAAAGGATGCGCACCTGGTCCGGCTCGCGGCGCTGGGTGGTGAAGCGCGACCGGCCGGGGCGGCGGCGGTCCAGCCAGGGCTGGATGTCGGCCTCGGAAAGCGGCAGGCGGGGCGGGCAGCCGTCGACCACGCAGCCGATCGCTGGCCCGTGGCTCTCGCCCCAGGTGGTGACGCGGAACAGGTGGCCGAAACTGTTATGCGACATGATCGTCCCCCACCGGCAAGAGAGGCGGGTTCAGTCGTTGGCGATCGTGAAGTCCGGCGCGTCGGGGTTCTTCATGCCCTGGATATGGTAACCGGAATCGACGTGGTGGACCTCGCCGGTGACCCCCGCCGAGAGGTCGGACAGCAGGTACATGCCGGCCCCGCCGACGTCCTCGATGGTGACGTTGCGGCGCAGCGGCGCGTTGAACTGGTTCCACTTCAGGATGTAGCGGAAGTCGCCGATGCCGCTGGAGGCCAGCGTGCGGATCGGGCCGGCGCTGATGGCGTTCACCCGCATGTTGCGCGGGCCGAGATCGGCGGCCAGGTAGCGCACCGAGGCCTCCAGCGCCGCCTTGGCGACCCCCATCACGTTGTAATGCGGCGTCCAGCGCTCGGCGCCCAGGTAGCTCAGCGTCAGCATCGCCCCGCCCGGGCGCATCATCGCCGCCGCCCGGCGGGCCACCGCGGTGAAGCTGTAGCAGGAGATGTCGAGCGCCTGCAGGAAGGCCTCGCGCGGGGTGTCGACGTAGCGGCCGCGCAGGTACTGCTTGTCGGCGTAGCCGATGGCGTGGACCAGGAAATCGAGGCTGTCCCAGCTTTCGGCCAGGGTGGCGAAAGCGGCGTCGATGCTGGCGTCGTCGCTGACATCGCAATGTGTCAGCAGGTCGCTGCCGATGCTTCCCGCCAGCGGGCGCACCCGCTTCTCCAACGCCTCGCCCTGGTAGGTGAAGGCCAGTTCGGCGCCCTGCGCCGCGCAGGCGGCGGCGATGCCCCAGCCCAGCGAGCGGTCGTTCGCCACCCCCATGATCAGGCCACGACGGCCCGCCATCAGCGTGCCCCGCTGGGGCACGCCCGCGTCGTTGCCCTGAGTCATGTCCGAATCCCACAAGTTGCTATCATTACGCCCCCTGGTGGCACAGGCAGGGGCAGTCGGGCAAGTAAGGCGGGCCAACGCGCCGGGCGGCATGCAAATACGCGACGGGTCTGGCCTTACTGTGTCTGTCCTGCCACATAAGCGCCCGACCCAGGAGAGACCGCCGAGCATGCCCGATCCTTTCGAACAGTTCCGCGACTGGTTCGCCGAAGCCGAACGAACGGAACCGAACGATCCCAACGCCATGACGCTGGCCTCTGCCACGCCGGAGGGCGTGCCCTCGGCGCGCATGGTGCTGCTGAAGGACTGGGATGCGCGCGGCTTCGTCTTCTACACCAACCTGGAAAGCCGCAAGGGCGACGAGCTGAAGGCCAACCCACACGCCGCCCTGCTGTTCCACTGGAAGAGCCTGCGCCGGCAGGTGCGCATCGAAGGCCCGGTGGAGCCGGTGTCCGACGCCGAGGCGGACACCTACTACGCCTCACGGCCAAGGCTATCACGCATCGGGGCCTGGGCCTCGCAGCAGTCGCGGCCGCTGCCCGGGCGGGGGGCGCTGCTCAAGCGGGTGGCCAAGTACGAGGCCATGCACCTGGGCGAGCGGGTGCCGCGCCCGGAGTTCTGGTCGGGCTGCCGCGTGGTGCCGGAGCGCATCGAGTTCTGGCAGGACATGCCGTTCCGCCTGCACGACCGCACCGTGTTCGTGCGCTCGGCCGCGGGCTGGGACGTCGTCAAGCTATATCCGTAGCCGTGGCGATCCCTCCGGAGCAGGGGGCGACGGCGGCGCTGCTCGGCAGCCTGGCCGGCGCGCCGCCGGTGGAAACGCCGATCTCCGCCGTGTTCCTCGGCGCCGACACGGTGTGGAAGCTGCGCAAGGCGGTGCGCTTGGCGTTCCTCGATTTCACCGACCCCAACGAGCGCCGACGCAGCGCGTGGCGCGAATTCGACCTCAACCGCCAGGCCGCGCCGGGCCTGTATCGCGACGTGGTGGAGGTGGTGCGCCGGCCGGACGGCACGTCCGCGCTCGGCGGCGAGGGCGAGGCGGTGGATTGGGTGGTACGCATGGCGCGCCTGCCGGCGGAGGACTTCCTCGAGCGCCGCCTGCCCGACCGCCTCGACGGGCCCCTGCTGGACGCGCTCGCCGACGCGATCGCCGCCGGCCACGCCGACCTGGAGCCGGTCTACAGGGACCAGGTCGCCGCGATGGTGGTGGCGGTCGAGAGCAATGCCCGGGCCGCTCTGGCGGCGGGGCTGCCCGATGCGCGCTTGGCGGAATGGCAGGTGGGCATTCTGGCCGCGCTCGCCATCCGGGCCGGCTGGCTGCGCGCGCGCAGCGCGGCTGGCTTCGTCCGCCGCGCGCACGGCGACCTGCATCTCGGCAACATCTGCCTCTGGCAGGGCCGGCCGGTGCCGTTCGACGCGCTCGAATTCGACGAGGAACTGGCGACCATCGACCTCGCCTACGACCTGGCGTTCCTGCTGATGGACCTCGACGTGCGCGCCGGCCGGCCCGCCGCCAACCGGGTGCTGAACCGCTACGTCGCCCGTACCGGCGACCATGCGCTGGTCGCCGGTTTGCCGCCGTTCCTGTCGCTGAGGGCACTGGTGCGCGCGCATGTCGAGGCGAACCGCGGCGACGCCCGCGCGGCGGGGCGCTATTTCGCGGCGGCGTTTGCCTATTTGCGGCCGCCGACGCCGGTGGTGGTAGCGGTCGGCGGCCTGCCCGGCACCGGCAAGTCGACGCTGGCGCGCGCGCTGGCGCCCGAACTCGGCGCCGCGCCCGGCGCGCTGGTGTTGCGCAGCGACGAAATCCGCAAGCGTCGCCACGGGGTGCCGCCGGAGCAGCGCCTGCCCGCCGCGGCCTACGCCGAGCCGGTCAGCCGCGGCGTGCTGGCCGAACTCTGCCGCGCCGCCGCCGAAACCGTGGCCGCCGGCCATGCCGTCATCGCCGATGCCACCTTCCTCGATCGCGCCGATCGGCAGGCCGTTGCGCAAGCGGCCGGACGGGCCCATTTTCTCGGTGCCTGGCTGCAGGCCCCGCTCGGGGAGCTGGAGGCGCGCGTGGCCAACCGCGGCGCCGACGCCTCGGACGCCGATGTCGGGGTGCTGCGGCGGATCGCGCCGGCCGATACCGGGCCGGGCGAGTGGCTGGCGGTGGACGCCACCGATGCGGCCGGGGCGCTCACGGCGGTGCGTCGGGGATTGTGCGCGCAGCCGTGCTAGACTGCCGTCGATCGTATGCCGATCGGCGTGTCCTGTTTGGGGAGACCGACCATGGCCATCCGCAAGCTGCTCTTGCCATTGACCGGCACCGCTGCCGGCGAGGCCGCGCTGGCGACCGCATTGATGGTTGCCCGCATCTGGAAGGCGCATGTCACCGCGCTGCACGTGCGCGTGGACAGTCGCGACGTGGCGCCGCTGGCCGGCGAGGGCCTGTCCGGCGCGATGATCGAGGAAATGATGTCGGCCACCGAAAAGGAGAGCGCCGAGCGCGCCCATGCGGTGCGCACGATGTTCGAGCGCTTCGTGGCCGAGCACGGACTGACCGTGCAGGAAGCCCGCTACGGCACCGGCGATGCCACCGCGAGCTTCGCCGCGGTCACCGGCCGCGAGGAGGACCTGGTGGCCCAGCAGGCGCGGTTGGCCGACCTGACCGTGGTACCGCATCCCGAGGCGGGCGAGGACGTGTCGTCGTCTGATGCGTTGCACGCGGTGTTGTTCGATTCCGGCCGTCCGGTGCTGATCGCGCCGCGGAATGCGCCGGCGCATCTTGGCCAGCGGGTGGCGGTGGCCTGGAACGGCACCGCTGAATCCGCCCAGGCCGTGTGGGCGGCGATTCCCTGGATGCGTCGCGCCGAGGTGGTGCGGGTGCTGACCGCTGAGGAATACCAGCGCCGCGGCCCGGGGGCGCCGGAGCTGCAGGACTACCTGGCGCTGCACGGCATCGAGGCGGAACTCGCCACCTTCAAGCCGATCGACCGCGAGGTCGGCGCCGGGCTGCTGAAGGCGGCGCGCGAATTCGGCGCCGACCTGCTGTGCATGGGGGCCTATTCGCACTCGCGGCTGCGCCAGCTCATCCTGGGCGGGGTGACGCGCCACGTGCTGGAAAAGGCCGATCTGCCCGTGATGATGAACAGGTGACGTGTACGGGGTGGAGGATCCGGCGGTTGAGGAGGCCGTCCGGACCTATGTGAAGCTGATGCGCGCCAGCCGCTCCGTGCAGGCGCGCATCGAGCCGGCGTTGGCGGCGCGCGGCCTGACGCCCACCCAGCTCGGCGTGCTGGAGGCGCTGCTGCACAAGGGTGCGATGACGCATCGCGAGTTGGGCCGCAAGGTACTGACCAGCGCCGCCAACATGACCGACGTGGTGGACAAGCTGGAACGGCGCGAACTGGTGCGGCGGGTGCGCGACCGGGCCGACCGGCGCGCCGTGCGGGTGGAGTTGACCGAGGCCGGCCGGGCGTTGATCGAGCACCTGTTCCCGCGCCACGCTGCCGACATCGCGCGCGCCATGGCGGGGCTGCCGGTCGGGGAGTTGCGGGCGCTAGGGGACTTGCTGCGCCGGTTGGGGGCGGCGGAGACGGAGTCGGACTGAGTTTGTCGCCTACGCCTCCCCCGGCGGAAGCAGGCGATAAAGCGTGGCGGTGCGTTCGGGGTGGTCTTCCAGCTCGCGCGTGGTCGGCACCAGGTAGCGCGCCAGCGGCTGCATCCCGTCGGTGGGCAGGTAGGCACGGCCAGGGTCGGCGACCCAGACCTCCGCCGTGCCGGCCAGGCCACGCAGCCAGGGCAGAATGTGCGCGGTCATCGGGGCGGCGTAGCAGACGTCGCCGCACATAATCAGGTCCCACCGGCCCGGCGCGCCGACCAGATCCGCGACCAGGGCGGTCACCGCGGCGGCGTTGGCCTCGGCGTTCAGCGCGATGGCGGCCGCCGCCAGCGGATCGATCTCGGCCGCCTCCACCCGCGCGGCGCCGGCACGGGCGCAGGCGATGGCGGCGATGCCGCAACCGGCGGCGAAGTCCAGCACGCGCCGGCCCGCCACCACCTGGGGATGGTCCAGCACATAGCGCGCCAGCGCCTGCCCGCCCGGCCAGGCGAAGGCCCAGAACGGCGGCTCCAGGCCGGTGCGGGCCAGCCAGTCCTCGGTGGCCTGCCAGATCGGGGTAATCTCGCTGGCCAGGTGCAGGGCGAGCTCGGGAACCAGCGGCGCGTGAGCGAGCCCGGTGTTGGCGCGCACGAAGGCGGCGGGATCGATCACAGCCGACCCAGCAGGATCGCCAGCCCGACCACGAGGCCGACGTCGCGGTTGGCCTTGAACAGCGCCAGGCAAAGGGCGGGGTCGTGGATGTCGAGCCGCACGACCTGGCGGGCCAGCAGTGCGGCGGCCGCGGCGAGGACGGCGAAGAAGCCCCAGGACAGCCCGGCCAGCCAGCCCGTCAGCGCCAGCAGCGCCACCGTCGCGGCGTAGCAGGCGGCCAGGAAAGGCTGCGAGGATTCGCCCCACAACCGGGCGGTGGACCGCACCCCGACCAGGGCGTCGTCCTCGCGGTCCTGGTGGGCGTAGATGGTGTCGTAGCCCAGGATCCAGGCGATGACGGCGAGGTAGAGCGCGGCGGCGGCGGCGTCGAGCCGGCCGGCGGCGGCGGCGTAGCCCATCGGCGCGCCCCAGCCGAAGGTGACGCCGAGCATCACCTGCGGCCACCAGGTGACCCGCTTGGCCAGCGGATAGAGCACCACCAGCAGCAGCGAGCCCACCCCGAGGGCCTGCGCCA
>CAIMEK010000075.1 GCA_903839965.1 uncultured Acetobacteraceae bacterium
CTCAGTCTCGGTCGCCGCGCCAACGTTAATCACGGCTACGCCGCCTGCGAGCTTCGCCAGGCGTTCCTGGAGTTTTTCGCGATCGTAATCCGAGGTCGTGTCTTCAATCTGACGCCGAATCTGGCCAATGCGTCCCTGAATGTCAGCGGTCTTGCCGGCGCCTTCGACAATCGTCGTGTTATCTTTGTCGATTGTGACGCGTTTCGCCCGACCGAGATCAGACAGCTGGACGCTTTCCAGTTTGATCCCAAGGTCTTCCGTGACAAAACGGCCGCCAGTCAGCACCGCAATGTCTTCCAGCATCGCCTTCCGACGATCGCCAAATCCCGGGGCCTTCACCGCGCAGGCTTGTAAGGTGCCACGCAGCTTGTTCACGACCAGGGTCGCCAAAGCTTCGCCTTCGACATCTTCGGCAATGATCAGCAGCGGGCGGCCCGACTGCACTACCTTTTCGAGCAGCGGCACGAGCGCGGCAAGGTTCGACAGCTTCTTTTCGTGGATCAGGATATAGGGATCATCGAGCTCCACGCGCAGCTTTTCGGTGTTGGTGACGAAATAGGGCGACAGATAGCCGCGATCGAACTGCATCCCTTCGACGGTTTCCAGCTCGGTGGCGAGGCTCTTGGCCTCTTCGACGGTGATCACGCCTTCGTTGCCGACTTTGTCCATCGCTTCGGCAAGGATGCGGCCGACTTCTTCATCGCCATTGGCCGAAATCGTCGCGACTTGCGCGATTTCGCTGTTGGCCGAGACCTTGCGCGCGTGGCTGGCAAGATCGGCGACGACGGTCCTGACCGCCAGGTCGATGCCGCGCTTGACATCCATCGGGTACATTCCGGCGCCGACCGCCTTGGCGCCTTCGCGCACGATCGCCTGCGCCAGCACGGTGGCGGTGGTGGTGCCGTCGCCGGCGATGTCGTTGGTCTTGCTGGCGACCTCGCGCACCATCTGCGCGCCCATGTTCTCGAACTTGTCGGCCAGCTCGATTTCCTTGGCGACCGTCACGCCGTCCTTAGTGATGCGCGGCGCGCCGAAGCTCTTGTCGATGACGACGTTGCGGCCCTTCGGGCCGAGCGTCACCTTCACCGTGTCAGCGAGAATATCGACGCCGCGCAGCATGCGAGCGCGGGCATCCCCGCCGAAACGTACGTCTTTTGCAGCCATGGACTGTCTTCCTTTGGTTCAATCGATCTGAGGGCAGGCGAGAAGCCGGAAGTTACGCGGCCTTCTTTTTGGCAACGCCGCCCTCGATGATCCCCATGATGTCCGACTCTTTCATGATCAACAGGTCTTCGCCGTCGATCTTGACCTCGGTGCCGGACCATTTGCCGAACAGAATGCGGTCGCCCGCCTTGACGTCGAGCGCGACGAGCTGGCCCTGCTCGTTACGCGCCCCCGGCCCAACGGCCACGATCTCGCCTTCCATCGGCTTTTCCCTGGCGGTATCGGGGATGATGATGCCGCCCGCGGTCTTCTCGTCGGCATCGAGCCGGCGGACCACAACCCGGTCGTGCAAGGGACGGAACTTCATTCGGATCGCTCCTGGATATCTATCTGTGAAGCCCCTTCCCCGGGCGCGCTGTTAGCACTCCCGGCGAAGGAGTGCCAGCGATCTAGGTGGTGCCGCCCGCAGAGTCAAGGGCTCGGCAGCAATCTTAGCCGTTGAGTGACAATCGACTGAAAACACTCATTTTTTTCTTGCACATAGGGGTGGTGCCACGACCATCCTGCGCAACCCGGGCGGGCGACCCGGAGTTGTCCGGGGGGCAATGTCTGCCACGTGGCGTCACGACCAGGCAGATACAAGTTGTGGAGGCAAGCATGGCCCACGAGACCGCGTTGCAGAAACAATTGCGTGGATACCGCCTGACCACGGCGGAAATCCTCTACCACATGCCCGACCATCCGGCGGTGCTGCAGTCTTACATCTGGCAGGAACTCGACATCGCGCCGCGCTATCCCGTGCTGCAGAAGTTCCTCGATTTCTGGAGCCGCGAAATCGAGGGCCGGCTGCATTCCGTCCGCATCGCCTCGGTCGGGCTGATCCAGCCGGTCCGCTGGGGCCATGCCGACCATTTGATGCACCTGCAGTGAGGCGGTACGGAACCCCTCCGACGGCGTGATCGCCGCCGGCGCGAGCCGCCGTTTCGGCGGTAATCCGGCGCGATGCGTTGGTGACCGGGCCCGCGCCGCCTATATGCTGGCGCATGCCCTTCGACGTCAGGGACTTCCCCGCGCCCGGCACCGCCGAGCCCGCAGCGACCCGGCGCAACCGCCGCCTGGTGGCGCTGTGGCTGTTCTCGGTCTGCGGCATGATCCTGGTGATGATCGGCCTGGGCGGCGCGACCCGGCTGACCGGGTCCGGCCTGTCGATCATGGAATGGGCGCCGTTGCGGGGCGCGCTGCCGCCGCTCTCGGAAGCCGAGTGGCAGCGGCTGTACGCGCTGTACCAACAGATTCCCCAATACGCCCTGCTGAACGAGGGCTTCGGCCTGGCCGGCTTCAAGCACATCTTCTGGCTGGAATACGTCCATCGCCTGTGGGGCCGGCTGATCGGGCTCGCCTTCCTGGCGCCGCTCGTAGGGCTGTGGTGGCGCGGCGCCATCGAACGGCGGCTGCGGCCCCGCCTGCTGCTGCTGTTCGCCCTCGGCGGGCTGCAGGGCGCGGTCGGCTGGTTCATGGTGGCGTCCGGCTTCTTCCCCGAGAGCACCGCCGTCTCGCCGTACCGGCTGGTGGTGCACCTCGCCCTGGCGTTGCTGCTGTACGCCGCCCTGCTGTGGACCGGCCTGGCGGCGCTGCGGCCATCGCCCGCCCCCGCCGCTCTGCCGGCGCTGCGCCGCGCCGTGCTGGCCTGCTGCACCCTCACGGCGCTGACCATCCTGGCCGGCGGCTTCGTGGCCGGGCTGAAGGCCGGCCTCACCTACAACACGTTTCCGCTGATGGACGGGCGGCTCGTTCCCGCGGGCTACGCCGACCTGCATCCGTTCCTGCGCAACCTGACCGAAAACATCGCCGCCGTGCAATTCGACCACCGCCTGCTCGCCGCCCTCACCCTGCTGGCGGTGCTGGCCACCGTGGCCTGGGGCGCCAGGCGCGCGCGTCCGCCGGTGCGCTTCGCCCTGCTGGCGCTCGGCGGCGCGGTGGCAGTGCAGTTCACGCTCGGGGTCGCTACCCTGCTGGCCGTCGTTGCGGTAACACTCGCCACCGCGCATCAGGTGATGGCTGTGCTGGTGCTGACCGCCGCCCTGGTGACACTGCACACGATCGGCCCGGAGCGCCCCACATGACCGAGAATGCGAACGGCGTGGGCTTCGGCGCCTTCGATGCCGACCGCCGCCTGCGCGCCCATACCGGCGGCCTCGCGCGCCTGCTCGGCCTGCCCGCCGAAGCGCTGGCCCACGGGGGCGACCTAATGTGCCTGCTCGGCGAGTTGACCGGGGAAGCGGCGCCCACCCCCCCCTGCGCCCTGCAGCGCCGCACCGCCGACGGCCGCCTGCTCGCCGTGTCCGTCGCGCCGCTGTCGGACGGCGGCTGGGCGCTCCAGGCAGCCGACATCACCGGCGTGCGCGCCACCGCCAGGGCGCTGCAGGACGCGCGCGACGCCGCCCAGGCTGGCGCGCTTGCGCGGGCGCGGTTCCTGACCACCATGAACCACGAGTTGCGCACGCCGCTGAACGCGGTGATCGGCTTCGCCGAAACGCTGGCGCAGGACGCGGTGCGGCCGGGACACCGGCCCGATCCCAGTGAGACCGAGGAGTTCGCCCTGCACATCCTCAATGCCGGGCGGCACCTGCTGACGCTGATCGACGACCTGCTCGACCTGGTGCGCCTCGATGCCGGCAGCTACGAGCTGGCCGCCGACACGGTGGACGTCGCCTATCTGGTGCAATCCGCAGTGCGCGGCGCGAAGGAGGCCGCCGGGAAAGCGGATCTGACGCTGACCGGCCGCGACAATACCGGAGCGGTCCGGCTCAGGGCCGACGAGCGCCGGTTGCGCCGGCTGCTCGGCCACCTGCTCTCCAACGCCATCAGGTTCACCCCCATCAGCGGCGCCATCTCCGTCACCGCTGCGCCGGACGTGGCCGGCGGCGTGCGGATCGAGGTGCGCGATACCGGCGTCGGCATGGCCGCCGCCGACATCGAACGCGTCCTGTCGCCGATCGACCAGCCCGGCGCCGGGCTCGCCCACCGTTCCGGGGGCGCCGGCTTCGGGCTGCGCCTCAGCCGCGCCATCGCCGAAGCGCATGGCGGGGCGCTGCTGATCGACAGCGCGCCGGGCCGCGGCACCGTGGCGACCCTGCTGCTGCCCCGCGAGCGCCTGCTCGAATCCTCCCCGTCCCTCCAGCTTGCCCAGGAACCGCCATGACGGACGCATCCGCCCTCGCCACCCCGCTCGCCGTCACCGACCGGCTGTTCTTCGAACGCGACGGCGCCACGCTGGACCGCGACGGCGCCGTGGGCCTCACGCGCTCGTCGCTGGCCGCCAGCGACGACGGCGAACTGTTCCTGGAATACCAGGAGAGCGAATCGATCAACCTGGACGACGGCCACATCCGCAGCGCCGGCTTCGACACCACGCTCGGCTTCGGCCTGCGCGCCGTCGCCGGCGAGGCCACCGGCTACGCGCATTCCGGGGAACTCAGCGAGGCGGCCCTGCAACGCGCCGCCGCCACCGTCAGCGCGGTGGCCGCCGGCCATTCCGGCACCCAGGCCGAGCCGCCGCGCGCCACCAACGCGCGCCTCTACTCCGACGCCAATCCGCTGGCCGGCACCGAGTTCGGCAAGCGCACCTCGCTGCTGGCCGAAATCGACGCCTACGCGCGCGGGCGCGACCCGCGGGTGAAACAGGTGATGGCCTCCCTCGGCGGCTCCTGGCAGGCCGTGCAGATCATCCGCGCCGATGCCAGCCGGGTGGCCGACCTGCGCCCGCTGGTGCGCCTGAACATTTCCGTCGTGGTCGAACAGAACGGCCGGCGCGAAACCGGCAGCTACGGCTACGGCGGCCGCTTCGATTACAGCCAGATCCTCGCCGATGCGCAGTGGCGCGCCGCGGTGGACGAGGCGCTGCGCCAGGCCTTCGTCAATCTCGACAGCCAGCCCGCCCCGGCCGGGGAGATGGAAGTGGTGCTGGGGCCGGGATGGCCCGGCATCCTGCTGCACGAAGCGATCGGCCACGGGCTGGAAGGCGACTTCACCCGCAAGAAAACCTCCGCCTTCGCCGACCTGCTCGGCCAGCGCATCGCCGTCCCCGGCGTGAACGTGGTCGACGACGGCACGCTGGCGGACCGGCGCGGCAGCCTGACCGTGGACGACGAGGGCACGCCGACCAGCCGCACCGTGCTGATCGAGGACGGCATCCTGCGCGGCTTCCTGCAGGACCGGCTGAACGCCCGGCTCAGCGGCGTGCGCGCCACCGGCAACGGACGCCGCCAGTCGTATGCCCACGCGCCGATGCCGCGCATGACCAACACCATCATGCTGGGCGGCCCGCACCACCCCGAGGAAATGATCCGCTCGGTGCAGCGCGGCCTCTACGCGGTGAATTTCGGCGGCGGCCAGGTGGACATCACCTCGGGCAAGTTCGTGTTCTCCGCCAGCGAGGCCTACCTGATCGAGGACGGCCGCGTCACCGCCCCGGTGAAGGGCGCCACCCTGATCGGCAACGGCCCGGACGCGCTGACCAAGGTCGAGATGATCGGCAACGACATGGCGCTCGACCCCGGCATCGGCACCTGCGGCAAGAACGGCCAGGGCGTGCCGGTGGGCGTCGGCCAGCCCACGCTGAAACTGACCGGGCTGACCGTGGGCGGCACCGCGGCGTGAGGCCATGACGCCCCGGCTGGCCCGCCCGGACGAAGCCGCCGCCGTGGCCGTGCTGGTCGAGCGCGCCTATTTGCCCTGGGTCGCGGCGATCGGCCGCCGCCCCGCTCCGATGGACGACGACTACGCGCCCCACATCGCCGCCGGCGAGGTCTGGGTGCTGGCGGACGCGGCCGGCATCGGCGCGCTGTGCGTGCTGATCGAGGCGCCCGACCACCTGCTGCTGGACAACGTGGCGGTCGATCCCTCCCGGCAGGGACAGGGACTGGGCCGGGCGATGATCGCCCATGCCGAAGCGGTGGCCCGCACCCGCGGCCATGCCGAGCTTCGGCTGTTCACCAATGTGCTGATGCAACGCAACATCGACCTCTACCGGCGGCTGGGCTTCGCCGAAACCCACCGTGCCCGGGTCGGCGAACACTGCCGCGTATTCATGGTGAAACGCTTGCGCGACGAAACCTGACGGCCCGGGCGATGGCTGCCTAGACCCCTTCGGAGAGCTATCCGTCTTCCCGAAACGGCGTCGCTGGCCGAATCTGGCGCCATGTTGCCGCTGCCCGTCCTGCTGGCCGTGCTGCTTGGCGCCGCGCTGCACGCGGCCTGGAACGTCGGCGTGCGCGCCGGCGGCGACCGGCGGCGGGAAACCGCGCTGGTGGTGGTGGGCGCGGCCGCGCTGTCGGCCCTCACGCTGCCCTTCCTGCCGCTGCCGCGCCCCGCGGCCTGGCCCTACCTGGCCACCTCGGCAACGGTGCATGTCGGCTACTTCTGGCTGCTCGCGGCCGCCTACACCCGCGGTTCGGTGGCGCTGGCCTATCCGCTCATGCGCGGGGCGGCGCCGGCACTGACCGCGGTGGCGGCCTGGCTGGTGCTGGGCGAACACCTGCCGCCCCTGGGCTGGCTCGGCATCGGCGCGGTCTGCGGCGGCGTGCTGCTGATGGCACGCGGACGGCGCACCGTCGGCGAAGCCGCGGCCGCGCGAATGGCCCTGGCGAACGCCCTGGTGATCGCGGCCTATACCCTGGTGGACGGCGTCGGCGTGCGCGCCAGCGAAACCCCGCTGGCCTACACGATGTGGCTGTTCCTGCTCACCACGATACCGACCCTGCTGGCGCTGCAATACCGCCGCGGCTGGACGGCCTGGCGCACCACCGCCCCGGAATGCCTGCGCGCGCTAGGCGCCGGCGCCTGCTCGATCGGCAGCTACGCCCTCGCCCTGTGGGCAATGACCCGGGCACCGGTGGCGCCAGTGGCCGCGCTGCGCGAAACCGCGATGCTGTTCGGCCTGGTGCTGGCCCGCATCTTCCTCGGCGAACACCCCGGCCCCCGCCGCTGGGCCGCCGCCGCCACCATCGCCGCCGGCGCGATGCTGCTGCGGTTGGCATAAGCAAGGAAGGCCAGGGCTCCGCCCCATAGGCACTAAAATAGGCTTTGACGCGGCTCGGCGGGGTACGATTCATCGCGAAGATGCATCAGACATCTTCGGTTTCGTTGGATTCCTTTGCGGCGGTTCTGGCGCGGCTTCCGCCGA
>CAIMEK010000076.1 GCA_903839965.1 uncultured Acetobacteraceae bacterium
ACCCGCGTATCAGAGCATGATCAACCGTCGTTTCATGATCGTGCCTCCTGCCCTGCCCAGCGGCGGCCACGCTGAACAGCTTGCGAAGCAAGCAAAGAATTTCCGCGCCTGCTGCTTGAACTGGCGAACATGAGAGTGGAATCAAGGATGCCACGACGCTCCTGTGTGAGCGGGGCCGGCAGCCGCCGTTGGTAGGGTGCGCCTCGGCGCCACGGGTAGCAACCACGCCTCCGCCGGTTGGGCCTGCCTTTTCTACTCCTCCAGCCATTCTCTCTGGCCCGCCTGCACTCTCTCCCCCTCTTGCACCGGCGGCTGAGCCGGCTCCACCGCCAGCGATAGCCACACCTCAGCACACCCCCAACCCAGCGAAGGACCGCTAAGGGTCAAAAGCGGCTGACCCAAGCGATAACTTATTTCAGTTGAAGGGCCTGACGGGCGCCACCCGGCAACCCGTCAAAACCTCTGTGGAGCGGTACTCGTTCGGCAGTCCGCCCGGTTCGGTTGACGCGACCCCCAATCCAGCGGAGCGTGCCGGCAATCCTTGGAGGGAGCCCGCATGACCATTCCCAGCAGCATGACCGTCATCGAAGCCGCCGGCGCCGGCGGGCCCGAGCTGCTGCGGCCCGCCACCGCGCCGGTGCCGCAGCCCGGCCCCGACGAAGTGCTGATCCGCGTGCTGGCGGCCGGGGTGAACCGCCCGGACGTGCAGCAACGGCGCGGCCTGTATCCGCCGCCGCCCGGCGCCAGCCCCCTGCTGGGGCTGGAGGTGGCCGGCGAGGTGGCCGCCGCCGGGGAGGCGGTAACCCAATGGCGCGTCGCCGACCGGGTCTGCGCGCTCACCAATGGCGGCGGCTATGCCCAGTATTGCGTCGCGCCGGCGCCCCAGGCCCTGCCCTGGCCGAACGGCTACGACGCGGTGCGCGCGGCCGTCCTGCCGGAGACCTATTTCACGGTCTGGGCCAACCTGTTCATGCTGGGCCGCCTCGCCGCGGGCGACTCCGTCCTGGTGCACGGCGGCACCTCCGGCATCGGCGTCACCGCGCTGCAGCTCGCCCGCGCGTGCGGCGCCACCGTCTACGCCACCGCCGGTTCCGACGCCAAGGTGGCGGCCTGCCTGCGGCTCGGCGCCAACGCGGCGATCAACTACCGCACCCAGGACTTCCTCGCCGAGATCCAGCGCCTGACCGCCAACCGCGGCGTCGACGTGGTGCTCGACATGGTGGGGGCGAGCTACTTCCCGCGCAACCTGCGCTGCCTGGCCATGGACGGGCGGCTGGTGCTGATCGCCTTCCTCGGCGGCGCGAAGCTGAAGGCGCTCGACCTGACGCCAATCATGACGCGGCGGCTGACCGTCACCGGCTCGACGATGCGCCCGCGCAGCACCGCGCAGAAGGGCGTCATCGCCGCCGCGCTGCGCGCGCAGGTATGGCCGCTGCTCGATGCCGGGCGCTGCGCCCCGGTGATCGAGCGGGTCTTCCCGCTCGCCGAGGCCGCGGCCGCCCATGCGCTGATGGAAAGCGGCACCCATATCGGCAAGATCGTGCTGTCCGTCGCCTGATCCCGATGATCCGATCCCGATGATCCTGCACGCGGTGGAATCCGGCGCCGGCACCCCGGTCGCCCTGCTGCACGGGCTGTTCGGCCAGGCCGCCAATTTCGGCACCGTCCGGCGCCGCCTGTCCCCGGCGCACCGCGTCATCGCGCTGGACCTGCGCAACCACGGCGCCAGCGGGCATGCGCCCACCATGGGCTACCCGGCCATGGCCGAGGACGTGCTGGAAACCCTGCGCGACCGCCAGGCGCTGCCCTGCGCTCTGGTGGGGCATTCGATGGGCGGCAAGGTGGCGATGATGGCCGCCCTGGAAGCCCCGGCCGCCGTCGCGCGCCTGATGGTGGTGGACATCGCGCCGGTCCGCTACCCGCCGGCTTATCGGAACCTCGCCGCGGCGATGGCGGCGATCCCCCTGCAGGCCGGCCTCACCCGTGCCGCCGCCGATGCCGCGCTGGCGCAGGCGGCGCCCGCCGACGTGCGGGCTTTCCTGCT
>CAIMEK010000077.1 GCA_903839965.1 uncultured Acetobacteraceae bacterium
CGTGGGAGCAATCTCCCCGCTCATACTCACCTCACCAACCGCCAGCTTCCACCACCGCCTGGCTAACCCAGCACGACGGCGAAAGCAGGCCGTAAACTACCCCTTTCGGGGCTTATTTTAGTGCCTATGGGGCTCCGCCCTCGACCCGCAAGGGGCCGTGAGGCCCCTTGACCCCTTCACTTCAACGCGGGGGGGCTCCGGCATGGCGTCGTTGCCGCGGGGGACGAATGTTTCACGCGGTAGCTGGATACTCCCGGACAGGCAAAGAATTATTGCAATAACAATCCGGTGAAAAGAAAACATTCACGTCGAATTCAACTTACAAGGGCAAACAATACTGCCATGTTTTTTGTTGCGGGGAGGACTCGAGGTGGATGCACCCTCACATCACCAATTCGTGGGAGTACGGCTGCATGAGCAACAATACAGACGCCCTCTGCGGAATCACGCAAGCAACCCTGCACGACTGTAACCCGGCATGCGCGTCGCGGCGTTGCGTGCCAACTCGTTCGGTCTCCCTGACAACGCCCGCCGACAGACCGCGTAACGGATAGCCACGACCGGCGGGGTCCCGGCCGGCACCGATTGGGATTCAATTCGAAACAAGACCAGGATTGCAACCCCAAGAACCTTGCAGTGGTTGGGAGGAACCGGCACCGCCGCTCCGTCCCGACAACAGGCAACTGCGGCTGGAGCGCAAGGGCGCGGCGCTCGCTTTGCGTCACAAGAAGAACACTGGGCCAGGCAACGGGGAAAAACGTCATGCCGTTCAAAGTGCAGGTTGGGCCGCCGCAAATCTCGATCCACCATGGCCAGACCGTGCTGATCACCGACCAGGACAGCCAGATCGGGTGGCCAAGCGAGCGCGGCCTCTACTTCCTCGACACCCGCGTGCTCAGCAGTTGGGCGATCTTCGCGAATGGCGAACCATGGGACCTGCTGAACGGCGGCGCCATCACCTACTCCGCCGCACGCGTCTATCTTACCAACCGGGCGATCGCCACCGAGGACGGCCCGATCCCACAGCGTACCCTCGGTCTCACCATCAGCCGCTCGATCGGCGGCGGAATGCATGAGGACCTCGACGTCACCAACAACGGCCGCGAACGCGTGCGCTTTCAGCTCGAGGTCGCGCTGCGCTGCGACTTCGCCGATATATTCGAAGTGAAATCGGGCCGCATCGTGCGCCGCGGACACATCACCACCGACTGGTCGCCCGCCCATCAGCAGCTCCGCACGACCTATAGAAACCGCGATTTCACCCGGGCGCTCACGATCGAGCCAACGCCGCAAAAGGCCGTGTATTCCAACGGACGCCTGAGCTTCGAGGTCGCGCTCGATCCCGGCGAGGCGTGGCACTGTTGCCTGCTCTACGCACTCACCGACGGCGAGCGGCAGTTCCCTGCCCCGCTTGAGTGCATCGGCCAGGCGCACACATCACCCCATGCCGAGGCGATGACCGAATGGCTGCGCAAGGTGCTGAAAATCCGCACCAGCAACGAGGAGTTCTATCGCCTCTACCGCCAGGCACTCGAAGATATGGCGGCGCTCCGCCTGCCGTTCGCCGGCACCAACCACAAGGTCTTCCTGCCGGCCGCGGGCGTGCCGTGGTTCGTCGCCCCGTTCGGCCGCGACAGCCTGATCGCCTCGTTGCAGAACCTGTTGATCTGTCCGGAGCTCGCGCGTGGCACGCTGGACGTGCTCGGTTCCCTGCAGGCGCAGCAGGATGACCCCTACCGCGACGCGGAGCCTGGCAAAATTCCGCACGAAATACGCTACGGGGAGTTGGCGCATTTCCGGCAGATCCCGCACACGCCCTATTACGGAACCGCCGACGCCACACCGCTCTTCTTGATCCTGCTGCACGCGACCTGGCGGGCGACCGGAGACCGGGCGCTGCTGGAGCAGCATCTGCAGACCGCCGAGGGGTGCCTCGCCTGGATCGACAACCATGGCGACCGCGATGGCGACGGCTTCCAGGAGTACCAGACACGCTCGCCGGTCGGCTACGAGAACATGGGCTGGAAGGATTCCGGCGATTGCGTTGTCCATGCCGACGGTTCGCTGGTGGAAGGGCCGAAGGCGCTCTGCGAACTGCAAGGCTATGTCTATGACGCCTGGCAACGCATGGCGGAGGTTTTCGATGCGCTCGGCAAGCCGGATCGGGCGCGCAAGCTGCGGGACAAGGCCGCGGCGTTATTTGCCCGCTTCAACGAGGCTTTCTGGGACGACCACCTCGGCTTCTACGCCTACGCCCTGGATGGCAGGAAGCGAAAGGTGCTGACGGTCGCCTCCAATGCCGGCCACTGCCTGTGGTCCGGCATCGTGCCGCCGGAGCGCGCGCGGAAAATGGTCGCGCGGCTGATGGCGCCGGATATGTGGAGCGGCTGGGGCATACGCACCCTGTCGGCGAAACACCCGGCCTATAATCCGCACTCCTATCAGAACGGCTCGGTCTGGCCCCAC
>CAIMEK010000078.1 GCA_903839965.1 uncultured Acetobacteraceae bacterium
CGGCGACGCTGAAGACGGTGATGACATCCAACACTCCCATCCGGGGGAGAATCGGTATACCCAGATGGGCTTAAGTAACCCGTATTGGGGACAGTCCTCAACCTTAGCGGCAGCGCTCCGAACAGCAAGGCCATCGGATTTGCGCACGCCCAGGGCATCGACAAACGTCCGGAACTGTCCCCTGAATTCCGCAGTTGGGCACCGGATGATTGTACCCGGGGAACGCGGCAGGTTACCGTGTCACGTCATGTGATCGCATTGCCGTGACCGGTTGCTAAAGTGAAAGCGGCAATGCTTGCCGGACTCTATATTACTGCCCTAACCTCGCTTTCGCAAAGGCGGCGAGGCGTTCTTGCGGGGCGGTGGTGAGCACGGTCAGCACGGCTTGGTCGGCGGCGGCGGGGCGGGGGGCGAGGAAGTCGATGGCGCGGGTGACTTCGCGGAGGAAATGGGCCTGGGCGAAGCCGCGGGCGGCGAGGTCGGGGTGGGCAGCGTAGCAGCGCTGGAAGGCGGCGGTGCAGACGCGGTCGAGACGGGCCAGTGCGGCGGCGTAGTCGAGATAGCCTTCGCGCATGGTCTTTTTCTGCTTGTCGGTGAGCACGCCGCGGTCTTTGGCGATATTCTCCAGCCCCTGCTCGGTGTAGCCGACGTACTGCGGGATGAGCAGCCACTGGCGGGTGAAGGCCACGGCGTAGTCCTGCGGATCGGCGTTGGCGAGATAGGCGAGCCAGCCCAGCCGCGCGTACAACTCCTCGGAGGTGAGGCATGGCTGCTCGGGGGCGGCGAGGGAGAAGTCCTTGCCGCCGGTGTAGTCCATTTTTAACTTCAGCTCTTTGGCGTTGAGCGCTTCCACGCACGCCTTGGCCCGCGGCAGCAGGTCGGGTTTGACGTAGCAGGCGACGGCACAGGCCAGCGCGCGGTCGCGCTGCACCGGCGACTCGCTGCCGGGCGGCGGCGGGGTGGTCGCCAGCGAAACGAAGGCGGGATCGCCGGCGAGGGCCAGCAGTTGGAAGCCGGTTTCGCGCACCGCCGGGGTGCGGCAGGCGACGGCGGTGGTGGCGAGCTGCGCCAGCCCGGCGGGCGGAGTGCGGCGAACGACTTCCAGCATCGCCTCGCGCGTCTCCACCGGGAGGTTGGCGACCTTGCCGAGCTGCCCGGCGAAGGCGGCGGCAGTCTGCTTGCCGTCGCCGCGCAGCAGGTTGGCCAGCAGCAGGTTGCGCACGCGCAGGTCGTCCGGCTCCAGCGTCACCCCCGGTTCCCCCTCGATGGCGAAGGGGTTCTTCTCCTCGGTGTCGATAGCCTCGTCGCGGGCGGTGTCGGTCGCGAGCTGCTTCAACCCGGCGGCGATCTCCGTGCCGGCGGGCAGCGGCAGGGGAAGCTCTTTCGTGGCGTCGGGCGCCAGCCAGTTCATCACCGCGCGCATCAGCGCCGGCCAGTCCTTCCAGTCGAAGAACATGGTGAGGCCGTCGCCGGATTTGCCGCGGTGATCGAGCAGCAGGCACGCCACCCGGCCTTTGCCCACCGGCCAGCCCACCAGGATCGGCTTGCTGCCGGACTGCAGGAAGACCTTCGCGCCCGGCTTGAGCGCCACCTGGTTATAGCAGTAGAAGGCCGGTTTGGCGGTGAAGTCGGCCTTCACGCCCAGTTCGGCGAAATCCTTGCCGGGCTGCAGCAGCGCCGGCGGATCGCAGTATTTGGCGTCCAGATTCTCGGCGCACAGCACCGGCAGCAGCTCGCGCTCCAGCACGGTGTGGTGGTAGCCGCCCTTGCCGAAGGCGAATTCGCCGCCGGTGAAGAGACAAGCGCCGCCCGCCTGCACATAGTCGGCCACCGCGTACCAGTTTGCCGCGCCCAGCGCGGGGTGGGGGATGCTGGTGAAGAGCATGAGGTCGTATTGCGGGTAGTCCGCCGCCGGCACGGGATGCGCCAGCGAGAAGGTCATGTAGGGGCGTAGCGACCCCATCAGCTCCGCCTCGCGCACGTGGAAGCGCGGCAGCGCGGAGAAAACCTCCCACAGCCGCAGCCGGTAATCCAGCCCGCCGCGCACGTAGTAGATGTCGAGCTTGCCGTCGCGCCGCGGGGTGAGATCGCCGAAGACGGGCCGTTTCGCCTGCAGCTTCAGGTCGTCGGGCAGCGAGGCGCCCTTCCACCAGCCGTTGAGGAAAAAGTCGGGCGGGAAGCTCTCGCGCAGCTTGAGCAG
>CAIMEK010000079.1 GCA_903839965.1 uncultured Acetobacteraceae bacterium
CTCGACCTCTACGACCGCCCGCTCGGGGTGGCGCTGATGCACACCGCGCTGGCGCTGCCCTTCGCGGTGCTGGTCTCGGCCTCGCTGTTCCAGGCCATCCCGCGCGAACTGGAGGAAGCGGCCTGGGTGTTCGGCTGCTCGCGCCTGCGCGCCTTCCTGCGCGTGGTGCTGCCGCTCGCGCTGCCCGGCATCGCCGCCACCGCCATCTTCGCCTTCGTCATTTCCTGGAACGAGGTATTCGCGGCCTCGGTGCTCACCGTCCGCCACCGCACGCTGACCGCCTACCTGCTCACGGTGCTGGCCGAGAGCCCGCTACACGTGCAGTTCGCCGGCGGTTTTGTCCTTATCGCACCCTCGGTGCTGTTCATTTTCCTGGTCCGCAAGCACCTGTTCGCCATGTGGGGGATCGCCAACCGATGACGCGCCATGGCTGACATCCGCATCGACGGCGTTGGAAAAAGCTTTGGTCACACCGTCGCGCTCGAGCGCATCGACCTCACCGTCGCCGATGGCGAATTCCTCGCCCTGCTCGGCCCCTCCGGCTGCGGCAAGACCACGCTGCTGCGCATCATCGCCGGACTGGAGACGCAAAGCTCCGGCCGCGTGCTGATCGGCGGCGCCGATGTGTCCGCCCTGCCGCCGCGCAAGCGCGGGCTCGCCATGGTGTTCCAGAACTACGCCGTGTTCCCGCACATGACCGTGCGCGACAACGTTTCCTTCGGCTTGCGCATGACCGGCGCCGACGCCGCGCGCATCGCCCGCCAGGTGGACCGCGCGGTTGAGTTGCTGCAGATCGGCCCGTATCTCGCCCGCTATCCCGGCCAGCTCAGCGGCGGGCAGCGCCAGCGCGTCGCGGTGGCCCGCGCGCTGGCGGTCGAGCCCGCGGTGCTGCTGATGGACGAGCCGCTGTCCAACCTCGACGCCCTGCTGCGGCTGGAAATGCGCGCCGAGCTGAAATCCGTGCTGCACGCGGCCGGCACCACCACCATCTACGTCACCCACGACCAGACCGAGGCGATGGGCCTGTCGGACCGCATCGCGGTGATGCACCAGGGCCGCATCGAGCAGATCGGCGCGCCGTCCGACATCTACTCCCACCCCGCCACCATGTTCGTCGGCAGCTTCGTCGGCAGCCCGCCGATGAATTTTTTCGCGCTGCAGCGGCACAATGGAATGGTCGAGCTTGGCGCGCTGACCCTCCCTGCCCCACCCGCCGAGCATCTTGTGCTCGGCATCCGCGGCGAGGACCTCGAGGAATGCGCCGCCGACGCCGGCTTCGCCTTCACGGTGCAGGTGGCGGAACCAATGGGCTCGCACTGCCTGCTCACCGGCATGGCCTTCGACCGCCGGCTGCGTGTGGTCGCGCCGTCCGACCGCCAGGCCAGCCCGGGCGAAGTGATGCACCTGCGCCCGCTGCCCGGACGCATCCGCTGGATGGACGCCGCCACCGGTGCGGCGATCGCGATGGAGCCGGCATGACCGACAGCCTCACCGACGCCCAGGCCACCCTGCGCGCCAACGACCGCGGCGGCTACACCGTGCCGACCGCACGCCTCTACCCGTTCCAGTGGAACTGGGACTCCGCCTTCGTCGCCATGGGTTTTTCCACTTTCGACGAGGATCGCGCCTGGCGGGAGATCGAGCGCCTGCTGCAGGGCCAGTGGGCCGACGGGCTGCTGCCGCACATCGTCTTCCATGCTCCCAGCGACGACTACTTCCCCGGTCCCGACACCTGGGGCACCACCCACACGCCGCCCACCTCCGGCATCACTCAGCCGCCGGTGCTCGCCACCGCGGCGCGCCTCCTGTTCGACACCGCCATGCACCGCGGCGACGCGCAGGCGCGGATGGCGGCGATCTATCCCGCCCTGCTGCGCAACCACCGCTGGTGGCAGCAGGCGCGCGACCCGCGGCGCACCGGCCTGGTCGCCACGCTGCACCCGTGGGAATCGGGCATGGACAATTCGCCGGCCTGGGACCGGGCGATGGCGCGCGTGCCCACCTCCACCAGCACGCCGATCCGCCGGCGCGACACCGGACATATCGACCCCGCCATGCGCCCGCGTGAGGTGGACTATCAGCGCTTCATCCATCTGGTGGACTGCTTCCGCGCCGTGGCCTGGGACCCAGCGCGCATGTTCGCCGCCACGCCGTTCCGTATGGCCGATCCCGCCACCAACGCCATCCTGCTGCGCGCGGAACAGGACCTGCTCGTGCTGGCCCAGCGTTTCGGAACCGCCCCCGAGCAGGCGGAGATCGCCGGGCGGATCGCCGGCCTCAGCGCCGGCATCGGCACGCTGTGGAACAACCGGGTCGGGCTGTGGACCGCGCGCGACCTGATCGACGACACGCCGGTCGAGGTCGGCACCTCCGCCGGCCTGCTGGCGCTGTTCGCGCGCGCCGCCAGTGGCGAGCAATCCGCCCGCGCCGCCGCCACGTTGACGGGCTGGGCCGGACGCGTCCGCTTCCTGGTGCCCTCGACCGATCCCGCGTCGCCCTGCTTCGAGCCGTTGCGCTATTGGCGCGGCCCGGTCTGGGCGGTGATGAACTGGATGATCGCCGAGGGCCTCGACGCCTCCGGACAGCCCGAACTCGCCGCCCGCGTGCGCGCGGACACCGTGGCGCTGATCGATGCCGCCGGGCCGATGGAATATTTCGACCCGACCGACGGCAAGGGTGCCGGCGGCACGGCGTTTTCCTGGACCGCCGCCATCCGCCTGCTGCTTGCCAATTAGCGCCCGCCCTGGTCCTGCGCCCGCGCCGCGGCTAGAACAATGCCAGCTTGAGCGGAATCGCACTGCGATCCGCGAGCTGGCGGAATTGCTCGCCAAAATATGGCTAGACCGATTTCAGCCTGCCTGAAATCGGTCTAGGTTCGCGCGCCATGCCCGTCATCCTCGCCATTGACCTCGGCGGCACCTCGCTGCGCGCCGGCCTCATCGACGAGGCCGGCACGCTGGTCGCTTGCGCCGCCCGGCCGCACCGCATCGACGCCGAAGCCGACGCCGAACAGTGGTGGCTCGACTTGTGCGACCTGATCGCCGAGTTGGCCCCGCGCGACGTGGTCGCCATCGCGCCCGGCGGCTTCACGCGCAGCCAGGTGCTGGTGGATGCCGAGGGCGCGCCGGTGCGCCCCGCCCAGTGCTTCCCCGACGGCCGGGCCGGCGGCGAAGCCGAGGAACTCGCGGGTATCGGCCAGGGCACCTGGCTGGACATCACCGCCTACCATCCGCTGGCGCGCCTGCTCTGGGCGAAGCGCCACGACGCGGCCGCCTTCGCCCGCGCCAGCGCCGTCCTGCAGCCCAAGGACTTCCTGGCGCTGCGCCTCACCGGCCGGGCCGCCTCCGACCGTATCGCCAGTGCCTGGGCGCTGCGCCGCGACGGCGGCGTGGCGGTCGAGGCCTTCCGCGCCGCCGGCCTCGATGCCCGCCTGCTGCCCGCGCTGCTCGCGCCGGGCGACGTGGTCGGCGCCTGCACCCACCCCGCGCTGCGTGGCGTTCCCGTCATCTGCGGCTCGATGGACACCTGGTGCGCCAGCATCGGCGCGGGCGCCGCGGAGGCCGGCGACGCCTACCTCATCAGCGGCACCACCGACGCCGCCGGCGTGCTCACCGCCGCCCCGCATCCGCGCCCCGGGCTGGTCACGCTGCCCTGGGGCAATCGCCTGTTCCACACCGGCGGACCCAGCGGGGCGGGCGCCGACTGCGCGGTGTGGGCCGCCGCCCTGCTCGGCCTGCCCGACGCCGCCGCCCTGGTCGCACTGGCCGAAATCGCGAACCCCGAGGCGCCGCCGCTGCTGTTTCTGCCCGCGCTCTCCGGCGAGCGCGCTCCGCACTGGCGCCCGGACGCCCGCGGCGCCTTCCTGGGCCTGGACCGCGGCCACGGCCCGGCCGACCTCGCGCGCGCCGTGCTGGAAGGCGTCGCGCTGGCCGACCGCGCGCTGCTGGAGGGGTTCGACGTGCGGCGCCTGGCAATCGCCGGCGGCGGCGCCCGTGCCGATGCCTGGTGCCAGATCCGCGCCGACCTGCTGGGCTGCCCGCTGCACCGCGCCGCCGCCCCCGAGCCCGGGCTGCTGGGCGCCGCCGCACTGGCCTGGACCAGTTTTGCCCGCTTTGCCTCCCTGCCGGCCGCCCGCTCGGCGTTGGTGCGCACCGACGCGGTGTTCCATCCGCGCCCGGCGGATGCCGATCGCCGTTACGCCCTCTTCAAGAGCGCGCAAGCCGCGTATATCCCGTTGGCTATGCGATCGGACCCGGGTTGATGTTGCGTTCGCTGATCGGGCGCTACGGCACCGCCTTGGCCGCGGTGGCGCTGTTCGCCGCCTTTGCCGTTGCCGCCGACAATTTCCTGGCGGTCGGCAATCTCATCGGCATCGCCAAGCAGATCAGCCATATCGCCATCCTCGGTATCGGCTTTTCGCTGGCGCTCACCGCCGCCGAACTCGATCTTTCGTTTGCCAACGTCACCAGCCTGGCGGCGGTCGCCACCGGCATGCTGGTGCACACCGGGCATGCCCCCGCCCTGGCGGTCGCCGCCGGCCTCGGCATCGGGCTGGGCGCCGGCGTGCTGAACGGCGCCGTGGTCACGCTGCTGAAGGTGCCCTCGCTGATCGCCACCCTGGCGGTCGCCGCGATCGCCAACGGCTGCGCCTTCCTCATCACCGGCGGGGTCTCCGTGGTCGGCCGCTGGCCGCGCGGCTTCACCGACCTCGGCCGCGCCAATGCGTTCGGCCTGCCCGTGCTGGTGTGGTGGATGCTGGGCGTGGCGCTGGTGGCGCAGTTCTTCCTCAAGCAGACCCGTACCGGCTTCCGCCTGGTGTGCACCGGCGAGGCCGCGGAGGCATCCGCGCTGGCCGGCATCGCGGTGCGCCGCATGAAGGTGCTCGGCCTCGCCCTGTCCGGCGCCTGCGCCGGCCTGGCCGCCGTGCTGCTCACCGCCAGCCTGTCCTCCGCCGCCCCCAACATGGCCGCCGACATGCTGCTCACCGCGCTCGCCGCGGTCATGCTGGGCATGACCATGTTCGAGCCGGGCCGCCCCAACATTCCCGGCACGCTGGTCGGCGCGCTCACCATCGGCATGCTGAGCGACGGCCTCGTGCTGCTCGGCGCGCCCTACTACGTGCAGGACATCTGCCTCGGCCTCATCATCATCGCCTCGGTCGCCGCATCGGCCAGCGTGCTGACGCGGGCCGCCTTCGCCCTCTGACAACAGGAGCCTCCCATGCGCCGCGTTTTCCTCGTACTGGTGCTCTCACTCGCGCTCGCCGGCGTCGCCCAGGCGCGCACGCTCAAGCTCGGCATCGTCGCCTTCCAGATGTCGTCCGAGACGCACGCCCGCGCCGCCAATGCCGCCGAGGCCGCCGCCCGCGCGCTCGGCTGGCCGGTCACGCTGCTGAACTCGCGCGGCTCGATCCCGGAAAGCGCCGCGCAGATCGAGAACCTCATCAGCGCCCATGTGGACGCGATGGTGCTGTGCATGACCAAGCCGGTGGA
>CAIMEK010000080.1 GCA_903839965.1 uncultured Acetobacteraceae bacterium
CCTGTTCATCTGCGTCGGCGTGTTCATCCACTGGGAAGCCGCCGACAACGCCAAGATCCAGGACTACAACTACCGCGCCACCAAGGAAGCGCTCGCCCGCGCGGTGCGCGGCGAGCCGTCGGCGGCCGAAGTGATGCGCCGCCGCGACGAAGTGAAGCACCCGTTCGCCGCCTAGCGAGTTTGCGCCCGCCGCGGCTTCGCTGGCTGCGGCGGGTGGACTTCCGCCACCGCCGTCGCCATGGCCCTGCTGGCCTTGACGCGGGAAAGCCCACTCACCGCGTCGCCGCCACCGCCTCCATCAACCACCCCCAGGCCTCCCGCTCGGCCTCCCCCGCCGTCTTGCCGATCGCGATCTCCAAACAGGCAAGCTCCCGCTCGATCTTCTCGCGCGGCAACAGCCCCAGCCGGCTCACCAGAATCGCCGCCTCGATCACCGCGGCCTGCGCGCGGTTGTGGCCCCGGAACGGCGCATGCGTCGCATCATGCACCACCCGGCAGAGAAACCGTGGCCGTTGCGCATCCTCGGCCACGCTCACCACTGCCATCTCCGCATGCGCGAGCGAAGCCGCCAGCCGCGGCACCGGCACGCGTTCGGACGCCAGCAACGGCCAGTCCCGCCGCCCCGTCAGGCAGCCGGCAAACACCCGCACGTCGTCGGTGTGGTTGGCCACCGCGAACGGCACCGCGCGCAAATTCGCCAGCGTCGTCGAGGGATAAAACGGCGCGATCACCCAGCCGCCTGGCGCCGCGATCAGCCCGAACGGCGCGATGTGGGGCACGCCGTCGGCCGAAAGCGTGGTGACGATCGTCTCACGGATCATCGGCATCGCGCTCCGACCTCGGCGCGGCGCAGCCCCAGTCGAGCGGAGAGTCCTGCGCATACCGCTTGCCCAGCGCCAGCGCGATCTCCGCCCGCGCCAGCTCGCCGCCGAGATAGAACGCATGCGCCCCGTCGCCACCGACCCCCAGCGCCGGATAGTGCGCCATCGCGGTCGATGCGACGCGGTGCGTGCGGCGCTTGTACACGTGGATGCCGTCCGGCGCGGTGGCGATGCGCCAGTTGCCGTCGGTTACGGCGGCGGCCAGCGCCGCGATGTCCGCGGCGGTTTCGGTGAACGGCGAGCGGTCGTGCACCTGCAGCAGCCCGTCGGCGTAGCCGCGCGGCAGATCCGCCTCCGCCCGCGCCGCGAACATCAGCCGCCGCGCCAGGTCGTGCTCGGCCACGGTGCGCCGCGTATGCGGGCTCACCTGCACCACCAGCACGTTGCGGATTCCCAGTTCCGAGCAGATGCCGAGCAGCACGGCGGTCACCCCGGCGCTGTCGGCATCGGTGAGTTCGGTCAGATTGCCCGTGCCCATCAGGATTTCCGCCTCGGGCAGCCGTTCGCGCAACGCGGCATAGCGCAGCAGCGAGGCGGTGAAGCCGAAATGGATGGGATCGAGGATCGGATCGAGCACCACAGGGATGCTCCGCGCGCGCGCCATCTCCGCAGCCCGCACCAGCGAGTCGACGTCGCCGGGTACGGCGGGGATCAGCACCGGCACCGCCGCCGTGTCCTCGCGCAGATCGAGCGTGTGCTCAGTCAGACTCAGCAAAAAATCCGCGCCGGCCAACGCCCCGCGACGCAATTCCTGCGGCTCGCCGGAATCCACGCTGACCGCGAGCCCCTCCGCCTTCAGCGCCCGCACGGCCGCTTCGAGGCCAGCAAACGCGGTGCCCGGCCGGCAGCCCAGGTCGATCACGTCGGCCCCCTCGGCAGCCAGCGCCCGGGCGCGCGCCAGCAGTGCCGCGGGCGCCAACAACGGCGCATCGACGATCTCGGCAAAAATCCGCATATCGTGCCGCGACAGGTCCGGCCGCCGACCCGCGAGCCCAAGATGCCGCGGCAGGTCAGCCAGTTCGTCCGGTCCGCGTTCGAACTTCACGCCGAAACTCTGCGTCAGCGCCGCCGCATCGAGCGGCGCGCGCCCGGGGAAAATCACCCGCTCGGCCTCCAGCGGACGCGGCAGCCGGCGCAGCACGATCGGCATGGTCATCAGCGCCGCCACCTTGACGCCGACATCGAGCGCCCGGGCCTCGAACCGTCCCGGCTCCAGCCCGGCGATCAGCCGGTCGAGCCGCGGCGCGGCCAGATGCCCGGTCAGCAGCAGCAATCGCTCAGACATGCCCGGCCAGCGCGGCACGCCGCTCGGCGATGGCGGCGGCAAGCTCGTCGAGTCCGACGACGACGCGCGTCCCCTCGAACGCGCCGAGCGCACGCGTGTGCTCAAGGTCGATGCGCCGCGGCCACACCTTCACGATGCCGCCGGGCGCCCGCGTTTGCATTTCCGGCGCGCTGTCGCAGGCGAACACGATGGCGGGGATGCGGCACTTGCCGGCCTGGGCGAAAAGGTTGGTCACCAGGTTGTCGGAGATGCCGAGCGCGCATTTCGCCACCGTGTTGGAGGTCGCCGGCGCGATCACCAGGGTATGGTAAATGCCCTCGTAGAACAGCCCCACCGGCGCCGCGCTCGCGGTGGTGTCGTGGAAAACGTGCATGCCCTGCGGCAGGTCGAGCCGCTGCTTGTACATCCGCACCACCTCCGCGGCGGCGCGGCTGACGAACAGGTCGGCCGCCCCGAGTTCGCGCAGCATCGCCAGCGATTCGGCGAAGCAATGCCCCGATCCGGTCAGGGCCCAGGCCCAGCGGGGAATCGGGCGCGTCATCGGCTCACCAGCACGCCGAAATCCTCGGGTCCGGCCAGCACCACCTCGCCCGCGAAGGCGGCGCGAAACCGCGCGAACGCGGCGTCCACCAAACCGGGCGCTGCGAGCGCGGCAACCCGATGCTTCACCAGCACCAGGCGCGCCGCCGCGAGCCGCGCCGCCAGCCACAGCGCCAGCGAATCGGACGTCACATCCCACGACTCCGCGATGCCCGGCTCGCCGCGCAGCATCGGCCACGGACACCACACCGGCACGCGCCCGCCGGCCAAAGCGGCCTCGATGGCGGGCACATCGTCGGCGGGCAGCAACCGCGGCGCCAGGGCGGCCAGCGCGAGCGCGAACTGGTTCATCGCCAGCAGCGCCATGCGATGCGCCGCGCCGTCGTCGAACCCCATGACCGGCTGCGCCGCGCGCACCGCATCGGCGAACGGCCCGCCACCGGCCACCAGCACCACGCCCGGCGCGCCCGCGATCGCCTCCAGCCAGCGCCGCAACAATGGCGACGTCGCGAAGCTGCCACCCAGCTTCACCACGCTGAGCCTCATCCGGCGACCTCGCGCCCCTTCGCCGCGACGATATCGGCCCGCGTGCGCTCGATGCCCACCCCCGCCACGCCGGCGTCGAGGTCGAGCTTTTCCACCTGCACCGCCACCCGGGTGACGCGCGGATGCACCAGCAGCGCGGCGGCGATCCGCTCGGCCAGCGTCTCCACCAGCGCGATGTGCTCGGCATCGATCAGCATGCGGATCGCGTCGGTAATCACGTCGTAGGAGAACACGTCCCGCATGTCCTGCGACGGCCGCGCCGCGCGCAGCACGCTCGCCTCCACGGCAAAGCGCACGCGCTGCGGCGCCGCGCGCTCGCGCACATAGGCGCCGATGCGCACGGGCAGCACGAGGTCGCGCACGAACACCCGGTCGGTGGCGCCGGAGCCGTCGGTGTCCGGCGCGTAGCCGCGCGCCGCCAGCAGCCGGTAGTCGACCGCGCCGGTGCCGGCCTCGCCGCCCTCGGGGGGATCAGCGCGCGGATCGCCCGCACCGCGGCGCCGTCGATTGCGCCGGCCCGCCCTTCGGCGCCGCACAGCGCCCCCCGGAAGCCGAGCAGCCCCGGGCCCAGCACCAGTATCCGCGGCACGTCCGGCGCCTCCAGCCCACCGGCGAGGCCGCACAGCAGGTGCTGCTGCGCGCAGCCCTGCACGAAGCGCCGCAGCGCCGGCAGGTCCATGTGGTCGAGCAGCCGCCCGCCGCCCTTCTCCGCGGTGTCCAGCATGGCGCCGGCGAACCCGGCAGCGGCCAGCAGCCCCAGCATGGCGGGATCGGGCGCCCGATCGGCGAACAGCACGGCGATGAGTTGGTGCCGCCCCGCCAGCGCCGCCAGCGCGCGGATGCAGGCCTGCGGGTCGCCATCCGCGAAGAGGCCGACCTTGAGAAACGCCGCCCCCGTCCCGCCCATCGCGGTCGCTGCCGCCAACAACTGGGCTGGCTGCATCGCCACTTCGCCGAGCACGGCGCTGACCGGCCGCCGCCCGGCGACCGCCGCCACCGTGGCGCGCACCGTGGCCGCATCGACCGCGCCAAAGCCGCCGCGCGCCGGGTCCTTGAGGTCGATGATGTCGGCGCCGCCGGCAATCGCGACCTCCGCCTCGGCCGGTCCGGTAACGCTCGCCAGCATGCGGGTCATTGCGGCTGCTCCCCCATCGCCGGCGGCCTGTCGGCGGCAAGCTGGATCGCGGTTGCGGCGGCGCGTGTTCGCATTAACCCTCCGGAACGACGCCTGGCATGACGGACTGCGCCCGTCGTCCGGGCTGCCCGGCATGAAACGTCCAAACTCCGCTCCGCGCAACGCTATCGGCCGGCTCCTGCTACCCCGAGGGCACCGACGGCTGGCAGAAAACGGGCCTGCCGCTGGAGCGGCGCACCCCCGAGCCGCCTTGAGCCATGCGGAAGCGGTTGTTGACCCCGGTCGCGCAGAGGTGAAACTCCCGCCCACCATGACCCCATCGCACCCGACCTTCGACCGCCCCGACAAACCCGCCTCCGCGTCGCGCCCCGCCGACCCGCCCGACCCCCGGCGGCTGGAGGGTTTCGTGCCGCTGCTGTGGGACAGCACGGCCGGGCGAATGCACATGCTGATCCGCCAGGTCGGCGAGGAACTGCTCTATGTCGATCGCCTGTCGCACGCGATCGGCGACTTCCGCCTGGAGCGGGGCGGCCTCAGCCGCCCGAACGTGGTGCGCTTCGAGCGGCGCGGCATGCGGCTGTTCCTGGTCGCGGTGAACACCACCTGGCGGTCCTCTTCGCCGGAGGCGCCGCAACGGCTGGCGGTGCGCCAGGCCTTCCCGGAATCCATCCTCTGGGGCTTCGACATCCTGGGCGAGGAAGACGGCGCCCTGCGGGTGGACGGCACCGCGTTCTTCCTGCGCGACGTCCGCGACATCGCCGGCAAGCTGAGCGCCCTGGGCGAGGGCCCGTACACGCTGGACGCCTCGCGCAGCACCATCGCCGAGGAAGGCACCGGCGCCTTCCCGCTGAACACCCAGGTCGAAAGCATCCTCACCTTCACCAACCCGCATGCCCGCCTGCTGCCCTTCTGGTTCGGCAACGACCGCCGCGAGGGCCTGGCCGCGCTCACCCCCGACCCGCGCGCGGTCACCTTGCGGGTCCGCAACTGTTTCATCCGCTTGCCCGAGGCCGGCTTCCGGCCGCGCGCCTTCGACCCGCGGTCGTCGTTCTTCAACAGCGTGGTCTTCTACGACTTCGCCCGCTCGCTCGAAGAGCCGTTCGATGTGCACTACGCCATCCGCCACCGGCTGGAGAAGAAGGACCCCACCGCCGCCGTCAGCGACCCGGTCAGGCCGATCGTCTACTACGTCGATCGCGGCGCCCCCGAGCCGATGCGCAGCGCCCTGCTGGAGGGTGCGCGCTGGTGGAGCCGCGCCTTCGTGGCGGCCGGCTTCAGCAACGCCTTCAAGGTGGAATTGCTGCCCGAGGACGCCGACCCCATCGACATCCGCTACAACATGATCTCCTGGGTGCCGCGCGGTACCCGGGGGTTCTCCTACGGCGCCATGATCTGGGACCCGCGCACCGGCGAAATCCTCAAGGGCGAGGTGACCCTGACGGCGCTGCGCGACCGCCACCTGCGCGGCATCGCCGAGGCCCTTCTCTCGCCCTACGAGGACGCCACGCCCTGCCCGGCGGTGAACGAGCTGATGCTGGCCCGCCTGCGCCAGCTTGCCGCGCACGAGGTCGGCCACACGCTCGGGCTCGACCACAACCACGTCGCCAGCAGCTTCGGCCTGGATGCCTCGGTGTGCGACTATCCGGCGCCGCTGCTGCAGCTCGACGCCGAAGGCCGCGTCGACCTCTCCCGCCCCTATGGCACCAGCATCGGCCGCTGGGACGAGGTGTCGATCGCCTGGGGCTATAGCCAGTTCCCTCCCGGCACCACGCCGGAGCAGGAAACCGCCGCGCTGAACCGCATGCTGGAGGCGGCCGAACGTGCCGGCCTCTACACGCTGGCCCAGCAGGACGCGGTGCCCGACAGCGGCGTGCACCCGAAGGCGCACAACTGGGACACCGGCGAGGACGCCGCCGACGAACTGCTGCGCCTGCTGAAAATCCGCGCCGCCGCGCTGGCGCGGTTCGGCGAGAAGGCGATCAAGCCCGGCCGCCCCATGGCGTTGCTGGCCGATGTGCTGGTGCCGCTCTACCTGCTGCACCGCTTCCAGACGGAGGCGGCGGTGAAGCTCGTCGGCGGCCTGGAGTTCCGCTACGCCCTGCGCGGCGACGGCCAACTGGTCACCCGCATGGTGCCGGCCGAAGACCAGCGCCGCGCGCTCAAGGCGGTGCTGGCCACCATCTCGCCGGCCACGCTCACGCTGCGCGAAGACCTGTTGCGCCTGCTGCCGCCGCGGCCGCCGGAATACGGCCTCATCCGCGACTCCTTCCGCGGCCATACCGGGCTCACCTTCGACCCGCTCGGCGCCGCCGAAGCCGCCGCGACCCACAGTTTTGCACTTTTGCTCAACCCCCATCGGGCCGGCCGGCTGGTGGAATACCACCAGCGCGACGCCGCCTTGCCCGGGCTGCACGAAGTGCTGCAGGCCGTGCTCGACGCCACCTGGCACGCGCCGGCCGAG
>CAIMEK010000081.1 GCA_903839965.1 uncultured Acetobacteraceae bacterium
AGGGCCGTGCCGTGACGCGATGACCGAGGCAGGGAAAGGTGCGTTTTTGCCGGATAAGGAGCCTGAAGCCCTCCGCACAATCACGAAAAATCACGAAACAAGGCCACCGCGTTGACTTTTCCCGTAGGGAGCGCTATCTCACAATCATTAATCAGGCGCTTTCACCAGAACGACCTGCTTCCCATCTCCCTCCCACAAAAAGCGATTTCCTATCAGATAATCCTTCGCCCGCACGCCACACGTTGTTACAATTGGCAACACGTTGTTACAATTGGCAACAATCGCCTAACCCTCCGGCAAGACTCTTGCCCTGAAATGAACTTGAACCACCTGCAGGCTTATTGCCAGTCCGTTTCACATGTCTGGGGACTGAACCGGACACGACGTGCCGTCCGAGTTTCACGTTACCTACTGCGAGGACTGATCAATCCACTCGCCGCCTCCCACTGGTCATCCGCCGTACGAAGCGTCCCGGAACTCCAGCTTTGCCTCACGCACAATCCGCGTTTCCTGCTGAAACCGAGCCGGCACTATCTCAACCGCCACTATTCGTTCGCCCAGCGCGCCGCCGTCATTGCCAGCCACCACGCCGTGCTGGCCCGCCTGTTGGCGCCGGAACAACGCCTACTCCTTGTCAGCGGACAGTCCATCCGGCTGGCCGAAATCATGGGAAAGCGCGGGACTCCCTACGCCATTACCCTTTGCAAAACCGACAAATTCGACCGTGAAGGCGAGTTGATCCTGGGCTTGCGCGACAGCGCGCAGCAACGCGATGTCTTTCGCCTCGCCTTTTCGCTGCACGCCACGATGAAAACGCTCTCGCTCGAGATTGGCTGCATCCAGGGCGTGCGCAGCCCGGATGCCCGCGAGCGGATGAAGGTGGCGACCAAAGAGTGCCACGGCATCCGGCCGAAAAACCTGCTTTTGGAAGCACTCATGCCGCTGGCGCGGGTCTGGAATGTCGGTACTGTTTTCGGCGTCTCCAACGCGTCGCGCGTTTTCCGCAGCGCTGCCACCTTCGCCGATTACGACACGCTCTGGTCAGAGGTCGGCGGCATTGCCGAGGCCGGCGGCAGATTCCGGCTGCCTTTGACGCTGGCGCACCGCGAGTTGAGCGAGATTCCCAATCACCACCGCTCCGAGTACCGCAAAAGGAATGCCCTGCGCAGCGATCTTGCCGAAAAAGTCGCCACCACCGCGACGGCGCTGCTGCGAGATTCCGTCGAGCGCGCAGATCGCCTCTGGCACGAAACGAATCGTCCGGCGCCCAAGCAACGCCCGAAAGTGAGCCTCGCCTGACGGGCGAGCGGCGCGTTTAGCCGTCGGAGCGACGCACCGACGATTCGGCGAGGCCGCGCGCCGCCATGGCGGCAGCAGGCACTGGGGCGGCTGACGGCAAGCCGATGCGTTGCGGCAGCAGCGAGCCGGCGATCATGCCGAGAATGCTCATGGCGAAGCCGATCAGTTGTGGCGGAACGATGCTGTCGTCGCCGAGCACGGCTTCGACGGCGAGCCAGGACGCCAGCCCGCAGAAGATCGCCGTCAGCGCCCCCTGCGTCGTCGCGCGCTTCCAGAAGGCGCCGAAGAACAACGGCACGAAAGCGCCCGCCAGCGTCACCTTGTAGGCGTTCTCGACCATCTGGAAGATCGAGTCGTTGGTATTAAGAGCGAACAATAACCCCTTCTCGCTGGATAAAATGCATCCCAATGCCACGGGGGAATCGATCATCTACCGCTCGGGCCTCAATCCCAAGATCAGGCGCAATTTCCAGGTCTTTGAGCCCTGCGACTTCATCGCGGCCATCACCCAGCATA
>CAIMEK010000082.1 GCA_903839965.1 uncultured Acetobacteraceae bacterium
CGCGGCGGCGGGCAGTGGCGGCGCACCGGGCGCGTCGCCCATGTCGGAGGACAGCAACGCGGCGATGGCCTGCGCGGCAGCCTGCCCCTCGGCGCCCCTGGCGAGTACGCTCACCACGTCGCCGCGCGCCGCGCCCAGCCCCATGATGCCGATGGCGCTGCGGGCCGATACGCGGCGGCCCTTGAACTGCAAGGTGATCTCGGCGCCGAGACTGCGCGCGCGCTGGGCGATCAGCCCGGCGGGGCGGGCGTGGATGCCGTACGGCGCCGTCAGCGTCACCTCCAGCCGGGCCTCCCCGGCGGCCGTGGCGGCTTCGCCAGGTGCGCTCGCCGCCGGCTGCAGCGCCACGATTTCCAGGATCGGCTCGCCCGCCGCGACCGCCCTGCCCTCCACGCGGCCGACGATGGCGAAGGCATCGAGGTTGGTGAGGATGATCGGGCACAGCAGGCTCGGCGCGCGGTTGGCCACGGCTTCGAGGTCAAAGTCGATCAACGCGTCGCCGGCCGCGACCGTCTGGCCCTCGGCGACATGGGCGGTGAACCCCTCGCCGTTCAGCGCCACCGTGTCGAGCCCGATATGGATCAACAGCTCGGCCCCGTTGGCGGCGCGCAGCGTCACCGCATGGTGCGCGCGATGCAGCGTCGTCACCTGGCCCGCGCAGGGCGAGCGCAGCGTCGACTCGCAAGGGTCGATGGCGACGCCGTCGCCCAGCACGCGGCCGGCGAACACCGGGTCGGGCACATCGGCGAGCGCCGTCGCCCAGCCGGCAATCGGGGCGGTCAGCCACACGCTCGGCGCAGCCGGCGTGGCGGGAACCTCGGCCGAAACCGGGACGTCGCTTGCGGATGTCATGAATTGCCTCCGAGCGGTCGCCGATCACCTGTCCGGGACTTGTTCGCTCGGTCGGACGGACACGATCATCTGGCGCCGATAATTATTCTGGTTGTGTAGCAGATACCCTATCCCTCCACCATTCCCAGCCGCGTGATGGACCGGCGCGGGCTTCGGGCCTATATGCCGGCGGCACGACACCTCCAGGCCGGCCAGCGGCCGGCAGCGTTGGGAAGCATGGCCGAAATCACCCAGTTCACCGCCAACGCCACCATCCATCTGCACCGCCACGACCTGCCGCCGGACCTGGCGCTCGGCCCGATGGTGGCGGTCGACACCGAGACGATGGGGCTGAACCCGCATCGCGACCGGCTCTGCCTGGTGCAGCTTTCGGCCGGCGACGGAGTGGCCCACCTGGTGCAGATCGTGCCGGAGCGGCTGGGCGGGCGCGGCGCGGATTGCCCGAACCTGCGCCGCCTGCTGGCCGATGCGGCGGTGGTGAAGCTGATGCACTTCGCCCGCTTCGACGTCGCCATCCTGCAGTACGCGCTGGGCATCGAGGTGGCGCCGGTGCGCTGCACCAAGATCGCCGCGCGGCTCGTGCGCACCTTCACCGACCGGCACGGGCTGAAGGACCTGTGCCGGGAACTGCTGGGCGTGGAGTTGTCCAAGCAGCAGCAGAGCAGCGACTGGGGCGCCGCCGACCTCACCCCCGAGCAACTCGCCTATGCGGCCTCCGACGTGCTCTACCTGCACGCGCTATGGCAGCGGCTGGAGGCGCTGCTGGTGCGCGAGGGCCGGCTCGGCCTGGCCGAGGCCTGCTTCGCCTTCCTGCCGGCCCGCGGCAGGCTGGACCTGCTGGGCTATGCGGAGCCGGACATCTTCGCGCACTGAGCAAGCGGCAAATCCGCCCGGCGGAGCGCGCCCGCAACGGCCGGGCGGCAGAGGTTGACCCGGGCTGCGCTGGTACCTGATATGATCTTCCCTGCATGGAGTCCGACACGCCCGAATGACCGCGTCCCGCCATGCCGCCGGCCCCGCCCCGGTCCTCAGGGTGGATGAAGGCGACCTCGATGTCATGCGCAGGGTGTTGCGCACCGAGGCGGCGGGTCTGCATGCCCTGCGGCGGCGCTCGATGGCAGCTTCGCCG
>CAIMEK010000083.1 GCA_903839965.1 uncultured Acetobacteraceae bacterium
CGGCCCGTTTCGGCACGAAGTAGTACATCATGCCCAGGAAGCCGGCGGTCAGGCAGAAGCCCCCCGCATTGTGGCCGTACCACCACTGCACCAGCGCGCTTTCGACTCCGGACCAGACCGGATAGCTGCGGTGGTCAAGCAGATTGACCGGAACCTCGGCATTGTTGACGAGGACCAGGATCGCCACGGTGACGATGAACGCCAGGTAGAACCAGTTGGCGACATAGATGTGCGGCTCGGCGCGCTTGAGCAGGGTGCCGATGAACACCGCCGCGTAGAGCACCCACACCACCACCAGGAACAGCGTGATGTGCCACTCCGGCTCGGAATACTCCTGGCCGCGCGAGTAGCCCATGACGTAGCTGAGCGCCGCCATGACGATGAAGAAGTTGTAGCCCCAGAAGATGAAGTCGTGCAGCGCGTTGGGGCCGGCCAGGCGGGCCCGGCAGGTGCGCTGCACCACGTAGAACGAGGTGGCGAACAGCGCATTGCCGCCGAAGGCGAAGATGGCGGCCGAGGTGTGCACCGGCCGCAGCCGGCCGAAATTGAGGAAGGACAGGCCGAAACTGAGCTCCGGCCAGCACAGTTCGCTGGCAATCACGACGCCAACCAGGAACGCCACGATGGCCCAGAACATCGAGGCAATGGTGAATTTCTTGATGACCTCCTCGTTGTAGGAGATCGCCGGGGCCACGACCGCTTCAGCCATCGTGGCCGGTCCTGGACGCGCCCGTCCCGCCTCGCACGGCCTGGGCACGGGCCGCCTCGGCCCGGCGCATGCCCTGCAGCACAAGTCCCCAGTCGAACGCGACTGCGAATCCGAACAGGCACAGGCCGAACACGTAGATCTCCTGGTCGAGCGCTCCGCCGGCAAGCACCAGGCCGACCAGGCCCAGGACCCCTACGAAGACGCCGACGGCGGTATCGCCCCAACTCATACCCTACCCCGCTTGTATTGCGCGCGGACATACCACGGCGCGTGGCCGGGCATAGCCCGGCTGATCGTGGCGGAGCCTGCCCGGCACGGTCCGGGGCGGCATTGACCCAGATCAACGCGTTGCAAATCGCTCGCAGTCAGCTTGGGGCCATGCAGGCTGCGACACGGGCATGATGGAGCAACTGGCGGGGCTGGACGCGCTGTGCGGCCCGGGCGGCTTCGGCGGCTCCGGGCTGGCGCTGTTGCTCGGCCTGGCGACGGCCGGGGGCGCCGGCGGCGTGCTGCACTGCGCGCCGATGTGCGGGCCGTTCGTGCTCGGCCAGGTGTCGGACCGTCTGGCGCGCATTCCGCCCAGTGGGCTCTGCGAGTCGGCGCGGCTGTCGAGCGCGTTGCTGCTGCCCTACCACGCCGGCCGGCTGACCACGTATGCGGCACTCGGCGCGCTGGTCGCCGAGGCCGGCGTGGCGGGCAGTGCCGGCCTGCTGCCGCGCCTGCTGCCTGCGCTGCTGCTGCTGCTGGCGGCGTTGCTGTTCCTTGGCCACGCCCTGGCGCGGCTGGCGCCGCGGCTGCGGCCCGTGCTGGCGTTGCCAGAACGCGCGCCGCCGGTATGGGTGCGCGGGGTGCGCCGGCTGGCCGGCCGGATCGGCGCCAATCGCCCCGGCGGCGGCTACCTGCTCGGGCTGGTCCTCGGCTTCCTGCCGTGCGGCTTCCTCTACGCCGCGATCGCCACCGCCGCCGCCACCGGGAGCGCCGCCGGCGGGGCGCTGGCCATGCTCGCCTTCGGGCTGGGCACCGTGCCGGGGCTGGTGGTGGTGGGGATTGCCGGGCACGCGGCGGGCCGCACCTTCAGCCGCAGCGTCGGATTCGCCGCACCGTTGATCATGCTGGGCAACGCCGTTTTGCTCGCCGCCATGGCCTGGCGAGTGCTCGCCGCGCCAGCCTGAAATCGCGCAAACCGGGCTGGTAACAGACCCGTGCATGCACTAGGTTGCCGCCTTCAAGACCGCAACCCCGGCGAAAAGCCGGTTTTCCGGGAGGACATCATGACGACACGCAGGCAGGTTCTGGGCTATGGGTCCGCTATTGCCGCTGTTGCGGCGCCTGCTGCCCAGGCACTTGCCCAGAACGTCACCCAGACCGGCAAGTTCCATGAATCCGGCTTGGTCGGCACGCTCGAGAGCGCGACCGTCTCCACCACCATCCCGACGTCCTTCAAGGAAGCGCCGATGCTGGCGGAGCTGGTGAAGGCGGGCAAGCTGCCGCCGGTGGCGCAGCGCCTGCCCAGCGAGCCGCTGGTGCTGAAGCCGCTGCAGAGCGTCGGCCGCTACGGCGGCACCTGGCGGCGCGGCTTCATCGGCCCGTCAGACGGCGAGAACGGCAACCGCATCAACTCGTCCGACAAGCTGCTGTACTGGGATGCCTCCGGCAGCAAGGTCGTCCCCGGCGTCGCCAAGGCCTGGGAGATGAGCAAGGACGGCAAGACCTTCACCTTGTCCCTGCGCAAGGGCCACAAGTGGCGCGACGGCGCGCCGTTCAACGCCGACGACTTCGTGTTCTGGTTCGAGGATATCTACTCGAACAAGGACATCGTGCCGTCGGGCTTCGCCGACATGTCCCCCATGGGCAAGCCGGGCCGGCTGGTGAAGATCGACGAAACCACTGTCCAGTTCCAGTTCGACGTCCCCTACTACCTGTTCCTTGACATGATGGCCGGCGACACGCTGATCGGCGGCGGCCAGTCGGTGCAGCAGGCCATCGGCAACTACGGCGGTGCTTACAGCCCGGCCCATTATCTCAAGCAGTTCCTGCCGAAATACTCCTCCGAGGCCAACGTGAACCGGATCGCCAAGGAGCTGGGCTTCGACAACTGGGGCCGCCTGCTGCTGTTCAAAAAGGACTGGGAGATCAATCCGGACGTGCCCACGCTGGGCCCGTGGTGCACCGTCAAGCCGATCAACACGCCGACCTGGGCGTTGGAGCGCAATCCGTACTATTACGCTGTCGACACCGAGGGCAACCAGCTTCCGTACATCGACAACGTCGTCCTGACGCTGGCCGAGAACCTCGAAGTGGTGAACCTGCGGGCGATGGCCGGCGAATACGACATGCAGGAACGCCACATCGACCTGCAGAAGCTGCCGATCATCCTGGATAACCGCGACCGCGGCAATTACGACGTCCACCTCGACCTGGCCTATAACGGGGCGGACAACGCGATCCAGATCAACCACAGCTACGTCGCCGACGCGGAAGTCGCGAAATGGTTGCTGACGGCCGACTTCCGCCGCGCCCTGTCGCTCGGCATCGACCGCGACCAGCTCAACGAGACCTTCTGGCTCGGCCTCGGCACCCCCGGATCGGTGGTGCCCGCCGAGGTGATGCCGCAGAACCCCGGCCCTGAATGGCGCAAGCGGTGGTCGACCTATGACCCTGCGCAGGCCAACAAGCTGCTGGACGGGCTTGGCCTGACCAAGAAGGACGCCGACGGCTATCGGCTGCGTAGCGACAACGGCCAGCGCCTGGTGCTGCAGATCGAGGCGGTGGCCGCCATGGTGGACTACCCGAAGCAGATGGAAATGATCGCCCAGCAGTGGCGCAAGATCGGCATCTACGGCGATGTCAAGCAGATGGAACGCGGCCTGGCCTTCCAGCGGCTCACCGCGAACCAGGAGCAAATCGACGTCTGGACCAACGGTGGCACGGAACTCATGTACCTGTTCCCGCGCCATTGCCTGCCGGTCGACCCGACGGAGGCCCATCTCGGCGTCGAGATCGCCAGGTGGTATACCACCAATGGTGCGCAGGGCACCGCGCCGAAGGACCCGGAGATGAAGCGTGCGCTGGAGCTGTTCCGCTCGGCGGCCGGGCAGCAGGAGGACGAGCGTAACAAGACGGCGCAGGAAATCTGGAAGATCATCGTCGAGCAGCAGTTCTCGATCGGCACGGTCGGCATTTCACCGGCACAGTTCGGCGTCCGTATCGTCAGCCGCAAGCTCGGCAATATCCCCAGCCGCACCTGCATCGCCCAGCACTGCCGGACCCCGGGGGTCTCGCATCCCG
>CAIMEK010000084.1 GCA_903839965.1 uncultured Acetobacteraceae bacterium
CGATCTACCAGATCACGCCCGTGGGCGCCTTCGTGCCCACGAACGAACGCGACATCGCCACCGCCATCGACATCACGCGCGACCTGAAGGTGCCGGTGCTGGCGCGCGGCGGCGGCACCAGCCAGTGCGGGCAAACCGTCAATCGCGCGCTCGTCATCGATTGCAGCAAGCATCTGAACCGCGTGCTGGCGGTGAACGACGCGGCGGCGACCGCGCTGGTCCAGCCCGGGCTGGTGCTGGGCCAGTTGAACGCGGCGCTGAAGCCGCACGGACTGTTCTTCCCGGTCGATCCCAGCACGCACGCGCGCTGCACCATCGGCGGCATGGCCGGCAACAATTCCTGCGGCTCGAAATCCATCCGCTACGGGCTGATGGCCGACAACGTGCTGGCCATCGACGCCCTGCTGGCGGACGGCACGCGGCACCGCTTCGGCATGCTGGAGAACCACCACGGGGCCGGCATGCCCGCCGCCCTCGCCGACCTCGTGCAGCGCCTGCGCGCGCTGGGGGCGGCGGAAGCCGACGAAATCGCCGCCCGCTTCCCGCGCCAGCTTCGCCGTGTCGGCGGCTACAACATCGACGTGCTGACGCCGGCCGCGCACGCCGCCGGACGGGACAACCTGGCGCGGCTGCTGGTGGGCTCGGAGGGCACGCTCGCGTTTTCCGCGGCCCTGGAACTGAAGCTGTCGCCGATCAAGCCGCGCAAGATGCTGGGGGTGTGCCAGTTCCCCAGCTTCCGCCGCGCCATGGAGGCGGCGCGCCATCTCGTCACGCTCGATCCGGAAGCGGTCGAACTGGTCGACCGCACCATGATCGACCTCGGCCGCGCCATCCCGATGTATCGCGCCACCATCGACCAAATGGTGATCGGCGAACCCGGCTCGCTGCTGATCGTCGAGTTCCACGGCCACGAGGACGCCCCCCTCCTCGCCAAACTTGCCGAGCTGGACACCATGATGGCCGATCTCGGCCTGCCCGGCGCGGTCGTGCGGGCAACCGACCCCCCCTTCCAGGCGGCGATCGCCGAAGTGCGCGAGGCCGGGCTGAACATCATGATGTCGATGAAGGGCGACGGCAAACCGGTGTCGTTCATCGAGGACTGCGCCGTCGAGCTCGATGACCTGGCCGATTACACCGAGCGCCTCAACGGGGTTTTCGAAAAGCATGGCACCCGGGGCACCTGGTACGCGCATGCCTCGGTGGGCTGCCTGCACGTGCGGCCGGTGCTGAACATGAAGGACCCGGCCGACGTCGCGCGCATGCGCACGGTGGCCGAGGAGTGCCTGGCCCTGGTGCGCGAATACAAGGGCAGCCATTCCGGCGAGCACGGCGACGGCCTGTCGCGCAGCGAGTTCCATCCGCTGATGTTCGGCGCGCGCATCGTCACGGCCTTCGAGAAGGTCAAGGATGCGTTCGATCCGGCGGGACTGCTGAACCCGGGCCGCATCGTGCGGGCGCCGCGGATGAACGACCGCACGCTGCTGCGCTATCCGCAGGGCTATGCGCCGGCGCCCGGCTTTGTTCCGGTGCTCGACTGGTCGGCCTGGCCCGGTCCGCTCGGTGGCATGCTCGGCGCGGTCGAAATGTGCAACAACAACGGCGCCTGCCGCAGTTTCGATGCCGGCGTGATGTGCCCGTCCTTCCGCGCCACGCGCGACGAGGCCCACCTCACGCGCGGGCGCGCCAACACGCTGCGGCTCGCGCTCACCGGCCAGCTCGGCGCCGACGCCATGACCTCCGACGACGTCGCCGACGCCATGAAGCTGTGCGTGTCGTGCAAGGCGTGCCGCCGCGAATGCCCGACCGGCGTGGACATGGCGAAACTGAAGATCGAGGTGCTGGCGGCGCGCGCGACACGGCATGGGGTGCCGTTGCGCGATCGGGTCATTGCCGAGTTGCCGCGCATCGCCGGACTGGCCGGGCGCGTGTCCGTTCTGGCCAACGCCGCACAGCGGCTGGTGGCGCCGCGCCTCGGCTTCGCCGCGCAGCGCCGGCTGCCGGCGTTCCGCGGCGATGCGTTCCGCGACCGCGAGGCGCCCGCCGCCGGCGACGTGCTGCTGTTCGCCGACTGCTTCAACCGCCATTTCGAACCGGAGAACCTGCGCGCCGCGCTGCGCGTGCTGCGCGCCGCCGGCCTCAACCCGGCCGTCGCGCGAGGCACGGGGCGCCCGCTGTGCTGCGGGCGGACCTATCTCGCCGCCGGCATGGTGGAACGCGCCCGCGCCGAAGCGCGGCGCACCCTGGCGACCCTGCGCGGCGACCTGCCCGTGGTCGGGCTGGAACCGTCCTGCCTGTTCACGCTGAAGGACGAGTTTCCCTCCCTGCTGCCCGGCGCGGAAGCGCGCGCGCTGGCGGATCGCGTTTACCTCATCGACGAGTTCCTCGCCGGGCGCGCGCTGCCCGCCGCACCGCTGGCGCGCACCGTGCACGTGCACGGCCATTGCCATCAGAAGAGCTTCAGCGCGTTCGGCCCCGCGCTGGCCGCGCTGCGGCAGATCCCGCACCTGCAAGTGAAGCCGATCGCCGCCTCCTGCTGCGGCATGGCCGGCGCGTTCGGCTACCAGGCGGAAACCCAGGAGGTGTCGCGGGCAATGGCGGAGGCCGCCCTGCTGCCCGCCGTGCGCGCCGCCGGCGCCGACGACCTGATCGTCGCCGACGGCACCTCCTGCCGCCAGCAGATCCGCGACCTCGCCGGGCGCGAGGCGGTGCATTCCATTCGCGTGCTGGACATGGCGCTGTGCAGATAGAATCGCGGCACCCGATCGACGCCATCGAGCGGGCGATCCAACAGGATGTCGGGCGCAACATCGGCGCCCTGTTCGGCTGCTGCGCCGGCGGGCTGTACGCCGCCGCCGCCGCCATCGCGGCCACCCCGCACCCGGTGCTGGGGTTGATCACCGGCTTCTACGTGCCGTTCGGCACCCCACCGGCGGCGGAAACCGACGGGCCGGTCGGAACCGCGCTGCTGGCCGCCGGGCTCAGCGCGGCCGGCGTGCGCTGGCGGATCGCCACCGACACGATCTGCGCCAACGCCTGCGCGGCCGCCCTGCGCGGAGCCTCGCTGGGGAAGGTGGAAATCGACGCCGTCGCCCCCGGCGGCGAAGCCACCACGCTGGCGGCCGCATGGGCGGCACAAGGCGTAACCACCGCCATCGCCATCGAACGCTGCGGCCCGGCGAGCGACGGCGTGCCACGCAACATGCGCGGCCTCGACATGCTGCCATGGACGGCGCCGCTGCACACGCTGTTCGCGGCCGGGCCATGGGACACGGTGGCGATCGGCGACGGCGGCAACGAAATCGGCATGGGCTCGGTACCGCGCGCCTTGATCGCCCAACACATCGACAACGGAGCGGCCATCGCCTGCGTCACGCCGGCGCGGCACCTGATCGTGGCCGGCGTGTCGAACTGGGGCTGTTTTGCCCTGATCGGCGCCCTGGCGGTGCTGCGCCCGGACTGGCGAACGGCACTGCTGGCCGTGCTGGACGAAAACCTCGACCAGGCGATCCTGCACGCAACAGTACACAACGGCCCGGCCGTGGACGGCGTCACACGCCAACAAACACTGACCGTCGACGGCCTCCCCCCGGAAATCCACCACGCCCGCCTCCGCGCCATCCGCGACATCATCGGTGGGTAAAGAAGGCCAGGGGCAAAGCCCCATAGGCACTAAAATAAGCCCCGAAAGGGGTAGTTTACGGCCTGCTTTCGCCGTCGTGCTGGGTTAGCCAGGCGGTGGTGGAAGCTGGCGGTTGGTGAGGTGAGTATGAGCGGGGAGATTGC
>CAIMEK010000085.1 GCA_903839965.1 uncultured Acetobacteraceae bacterium
GTGCACGTCTCCCGGCTGCGCCAGAAGGTGGACAAGCCGTTCCCCACGCCCTTGATCCACACGGTGCGCAACGCCGGCTACATGTTGCGCGCGGACTGAGCGGAGCCGCCGATGAAGCTCGCCGCCGCACCCCGTCCGGGCTGGGCGGCGCAGCGGCTGCGGCGGCTGGGCCTGCGGGCGCGCAACGACCTGCGGCTGGTGCTGCATCCGCGCTCGCTGCTGCGCTCCGCCGGCATGCGGTTCGGCCTGATCTACGCCGGGCTGTTCGGGCTCAGCGCGCTGGCGCTCACCGCCTTCCTGTGGTGGTCCACCGCCGGGCTGCTCGACCGGCAGACCGATGCGGCGATCAACGCCGACGCGCAGGGACTGGTGGAGCGTTTCGCCGACGGCCCCACCTCGCTGGTCGACACCATCCAGGACCGGCTGGCCGCCAACGTCGATGACGACGCCATCTACCTGCTGGCCGACGCCGCGCTGCGCCCGATCGCCGGCAACCTCGAGCGCTGGCCGCGCGCGGTCACCGGCGACGTCGAATGGACCGAGATCCCGATCGAACGCGCCGGCGTGCGCGGGCTGGCGCGGCTGCGCCATTTCGAGCTGCCCAGCGGTTACAACCTGCTGGTCGGGCGCGACGTGCAGGTGCGCGCCCAGCTTCGCCACATCCTGGGCGATGCGCTGCTGTGGGCGCCGCTGATCGTGCTGGTGCTCGGCGTCGCCGGGGCGATGGCGGTGCGCAGCCTGTTCCGCATCACCATCAAGGACGTCGCCGCCACCGCCGCCGCGTTCAGCCGCGGCGACCTGACGCGACGGGTGCGGGTCAGCGGCATGGGCGACGAGTTCGATCGCCTGGCCAAGGAAATCAACAACATGCTGGACCGCGTCGCCGGCCTGATGGACGGCGTGCGGCAGGTTTCCAACGCCATCGCGCACGACCTGCGCACGCCGATCACGCGCGCCCGCGCCCGGCTGGAGGACGCCGCCCGCAGCGCCCGCGACGAGGCCGACCTGCGCGCCGCCATCGAGCGGGCGCAATCGGACCTCGACGGTATCGTGGCGGTGTTCCAGGCGCTGCTGCGCATCGCCGAGATCGAGGCCGGCGCCCGCCGCTCCGCCTTCGCGCGGGTCGATCTCGGCCCGTTGCTGTTCGACCTCGTCGAACTGTACACCGCCGCCGCGGAGGAGAGCGGCCTGACATTCGAGCACGACATCCCGCCGATCCTGCCCGTGTTCGGCGACCACGACATGCTGCAGCAGGCGGTGGCCAACCTGCTGGACAACGCCCTCAAATTCTCCCCGCCGGGCAGCACCGTCCGGCTGTCGGCCGGCATTGTCGGGCCGCAGCTGGAGATCCGGGTCGCCGACCAGGGTCCCGGCATTCCGCCCGAGGAGCGCGCCCACGCCACCGAGCGGTTCTTCCGCGGCGAGAGCGCCCGCAACACGCCCGGTTCGGGCCTCGGCCTGTCGCTGGTGCAGGCGGTGGCGGCGCTGCATGGCGGGGTGCTGCGGCTGGAGGACAACCAGCCCGGCCTGGCCGTCGTGATCGCCTTGCCCGCCCTGACCGCTGCCAATGCCCCGCTTGCCCGTTCCTGACGAAACCGTCACGCTGGGCCAAGGATGGGGTACGGCCGACCCGCCCAGGATGGCCGCGATGTTGCTTGGATTCACCACGTTGCCGCGACGCCGGCTGGCTGCCGGCCTGGCCGCCTGGTTCGCCCTGGCGGCGACGGCGCGCGCGCAGTCGTCCGGTGAGGCCGAGACGCCGCCCGCCCTGGTGACCTCCGACACGCCCCAGTTCTGCGCCGGGCTGGCCGAGCAGTTGCGCCAGGAAATCCGCTCGCGCCGGCCCGCCGCGGTGTCCGACGAGGTGCGCATGCTGGAGCGCGAGGGCCGCAGGATGTGCCGCGAAGGTCACGTCCGCCCCGGCATCCTGCGCATCCGCCGGGCCCTGATGATCCTGAGAGGCGAGTAGCCTGAGCCTTCAAGGCGAGGCGGCGCTTGCCGCCTACCGCTGCTTCGGCGGCTGCACCCCCGGCGCCGGCGTCCGGTCCGGATATTTGCACCACTCCGCCGCCACGCAACGCCAACACTCCGCCAGCCGCGCCTTGCACACGTAGCGCCCGTGCAGGATCAGCCAGTGGTGCGCGTTGCGCAGCAGGTCCCTGGGCACCCGCCGCAGCAGCGCATCCTCGACCGCCCGCGGCGTCGCGCCCGGCGCGATGCCGGTGCGGTTGGCGAGGCGGAACACATGCGTGTCCACCGCCATCGTCGGTTCGCCGAACGCCACGTTCAGCACGACATTCGCCGTCTTGCGCCCGACCCCCGGCAACGCCTCCAGCGCCTCGCGGTCGCGCGGCACCCCGCCGGCGTGCCGTTCCACCAGCAGTCGCGACAGCTCGACCACGTTGCGCGCCTTGCCCTGCCACAACCCGATGGTGCGGATGTGCCGGCCCACCTCCTCGACCCCCAGCGCCGCCATCGCCGCCGGCGTCGGGGCGGCGGCGAACAGCGCCGGTGTGGCCTTGTTCACCGAGACGTCGGTGGCCTGGGCGGAGAGCACCACCGCCACCAGCAGGGTGAACGGATCGACATGCTCAAGCTCGCTGCGCGGATCGGGGTTGGCCCGCTGCAGGGCGACGAGGAACCCCCGCACCTCGGCGAGCGTCATCGGCCTGGTCGGGCGCGGCTTGTTCATGTCGAGCAGTTTCCCGCCCGATCCGGGGGGATGGCAAGGGCACCGGCCAGCCCGGATGGGAAACCGACATGGATGCTCGCCCGCCTTCGAGGCCAAGACGGGCGACGATCACACGCGCGGCCTATTGACCGGCGTCGGGCACCAGCGACTTGATCAGGTCGAACACGCGCTTGCGCACGCCGACATCGGTGATGCGGTAGTAGGCCCGCACGAGTTCCAGCGTTTCGCGCCGGTTCAGCGTGTCTTCGCCGAACGCGTCCTGGCTGTCGCCGAAGCCGCCCAATGTGCGCGACGAACTGCGCTGGCCGCCCACGCTCTCGGGCATGTCGTCGTAGAAGAAGCTGATCGGCACATCGAGCACGCGCGACAGGTCGTACAGCCGCGAGGCGCCCACGCGGTTCACGCCGCGCTCGTATTTCTGCACCTGCTGGAAGGTCAGTCCAAGCGCCTCGCCAAGGCGTTCCTGGGACATTCCCATGAGGGTGCGGCGGAGCCGGATGCGCGAGCCGACATGGATGTCGATGGGGTTCGGATGGGGCTCCTTCGCGACCGGTTCGGAAGGGTCGGCGGGGTCGCCTGACATTTGTTATCCGCTCCTGATTTTCCTGCCGTCCAAGGCGGCGAAGGTTGACGGAAGGTTAACGCCACAACCCAGGATCGTCAACAGTTGAATGTAATATTGTCGGATAGTCTCATTTTAAATACGCATCGCCATCGAGCGGGCGGGCGCACGACCGATATACGACAACCATAAGGTGCAATTATCGCCATTATGCACACGGATAGAGGGAATCCGGCACCGACATCACGCCTGCGGGTCGGAACAAAGCGACCGCACCAGATCGAGCACGTGCCGACGCACGCCCGGATCGACGATGCTCGAAAAGGCCCGCACCAGCTCCAGGGTCTCACGGCGGTTGAGGATATCCTCGTCGAGCGATTGCTGGGTCTCGCGCAGACCGCGCAGGCCGGCCGACTGCCCCGGCTTGCTGCCCGGCGCGTCGTCGAAGAAATAGGCGATCGGCACGTCCAGAGCGCGCATCAGGTCATGCAGCCGCGAGGCACCGACCCGGTTGACCCCGCGTTCGTACTTCTGCACCTGCTGGAAACTGATCTTCAGTACTTCCGCCAACTGTTCTTGCGACATGCCCAGCGTGGCGCGTCGCCGGCGGATCTGCTGGCCGACATGCACATCAATTGGATTGGGCCGACTTTCTTTTGCGCCGCGCTCGTCTGTGGATTGCTCAGACATCGCCTGATCCTTTATGCCCAACAACATGGGCGCGGTTGCGCCAATAGTTACCCACACAACCCAGGATCGTCAATCAGGCACCGGGCTGATTCTCACCGTCAATAACAGGGAATCCGCGCCGCCGCCGGCGTACCGGCAGCGCTCCCGCCAGCAAAACGACCGCCGCCGACACCAGCGGCACCAGCAGCCCGAACCGCGCCACCGGCGTTGGCGGCAAGGCGCCGGGCAGCGCCAGCACCAGCGTGCCGGCCGTATCGATGTCCAAGGCTCCCAGTTCGCGCCCGAACGCGTCGAATCCCGCGCTGATGCCGGTATTGGCGGCGCGCATCAGCGGCAACCCCTCCTCCACCGCGCGCAACCGGGCCGCCGCGAGGTGCTGTCGTGGCCCCGTCGAATTGCCGAACCACGCGTCGTTGGTCACATTGACCAGCCAGTCCGGCCGGTCGGCCTCGTCGGTCACCCGGGCCGGAAAGATCGCCTCATAGCAGATCAGCACGCCGAACGGCGGCAGCCCCGGCACGCGCAGCGTGACCGGCCCGGGCCCGCCAGCAAAACCGGCGCCCGGCATCACCCAGACGGGCAGCGGCAACCAGCCGGGCAGGTATTCGCCGAACGGCACCAGGTGGAATTTGTCGTAAATCGCCACCGGCGGGCCGTCGCCGATCACCACCATCAGGCTGTTGCGGGGCCGCCGCTCGGCGTCGAAGCGCACGCTGCCCACCAGCGCCGGCGCCTGCGCCGCCGCGACGATGGCCTCCCGCGCGGCGGCGTCCTGCGCCAACAGGAACGGGCTCGCCGTTTCCGGCCACACCACCACCGCGGGGCCGGGCGGCGCGGCCGCGCCGGCCTTGGCCATGCCGGCGCGGGTGAGCGCCAGGTGGCGTTCGAAGGCCTCCAGCGCGAAGGCGCGGTCCCACTTGTGGCCCTGCGGCACGTTGCCCTGCACCAGCACCACGCGCAGCCCCGGCGGCGGGGCTGGCGCTGCCAGGTGCAGCCGGGCGAGGCCGGCGCCGGCCCAGAGCAGCATGGCCGCCGCGCCCGCCGCCAGGGCGCGCCGGCCCA
>CAIMEK010000086.1 GCA_903839965.1 uncultured Acetobacteraceae bacterium
CGGGATGCCGGTCGGGTGGTCGTTGCCGGCCTGCCCCGCCACTTCGCCTTTCAGCAGCCAGCGGGCCGCCTGGAAGTCGAGCATGAACACCTGCGATTCCAGCAGCGAGGTCGTCACCCAGCGCCCGACGCCGCTGCGTTCGCGGTCGAACAGCGCGATCATGATGCCCAGCGCGAGCAGGTTGCCGGCGGTCAGGTCGTCCATCGGGATGCCGACGCGCACCGGCCCCTGGCCGGGCAGGCCGGTGATCGACATCAGCCCGCCCATGCCCTGCGCGATCTGGTCCACGCCGGCGCGTTTGCCGTACGGGCCGGTCTGGCCGAACCCGCTGATGCTGCCGTAGACGATGCGCGGATTGACCGCGCGCACGTCGTCGTACGAAACCTTCAGGCGGTGTTTCACCTCGGCGCGCATGTTCTCGATGATCACGTCGGCGCGGGCGGCGAGACGCATGAAGGCGGCGTGGCCGTCCGGCGACTTCAGGTCGAGCACGATGGTGCGCTTGTTGCGGTGCAGGTTCTGGAAGTCGAAGCCATCGCGATTGCCGCTGATGTCCTCGCCGGCGGCGGGCGGCGGCTCGACGCGAACGACGTTGGCGCCCCAGTCCGCCAGGTGGCGCACGGCGGTGGGTCCGGCGCGCGCCAACGTCAGGTCGAGTATGACCAGCTTCGAGAGCGGCAGGGCAGGCACGGCAGTGGCGGCGTCGTCGGGCATTCTGGATCCTCCGTGGCGCGATGATCGGCCGCTTGGCGGTTTCGCTCAAGGGTACCCGGCAGCGCGGGGCGGGCTGCTATGATGCCCGCATGGAAGCGGTGGACCTGGCATTGATCCTGGCGCTCGACGGGTCGGCGAGCGTGACGTTCGACGAATTCAACCTGATGGCCAACGGCTGCGCCGCCGCACTGCGCGACCCCGACGTGGCGGCCGCCCTCACCGGCGGTCCAATAGGCGCCAGCCTGGGGGCGGTGCTGCTGTGGTCGGGCCACGCCGCGCAGGAGGTCATGGTCGAGTGGACGCGGCTCGACGGGATGTACTCGGTGGCGGCCTTCGCCCAGGCCATCGAGGACATGCCCCGCGTGGTGCATGCCGGCAGCACCGCGATCGGCGAGGCGTTGCTGGCCTGCACGCGCCTTCTGGTCGCCGCGCCGGCGGCGAGGCAGCGGCAGGTGATCGACATGGTGGGCGACGGTCGTTCCAACGAGGGCATTCCGCCCGCCCCGGTGCGCGACCGGCTGGCGGAGGCGGGGGTGACCATCAACGGGCTGTGCGTGCTGCACGAGGAACCCGACCTGGTGGCCTCCTACACCGCGGACGTGATCGGCGGTCCGGGCGCGTTCGCCCTACAGTGCCAGGACTACGCCGACTTCACCGAAGCCAGGCGGCAGACGCTGCAGCGTGAGATTGCCGCGGTCCGAGTGAACCCGCGAAGGTCCGGCGCGTAGCATCCGGGCCTTTCATCCCACGGAGCCAGGCCGATGTCAGCCGTCACGGCCGACCCGCATCCCGACACGCTCTCCGACACCGAGGCGGAACGTGTGGCGGAACGCCTGCCGATGCCGCTGCCCGAGGATGTGCGCACTGTTTTCCTGGGCGGATTGTTCCTGCTGGCCTTCCTGGCCGCGCTTTACGTCGCCAGCGAGATCGTGCTGCCGATCGTGCTGGCCTTCATGCTCAACCTGTTGCTGCAGCCGGTGATCCGCCTGCTCTATCTGCTGATCTTCGCTGAGTCGTCTCTACGTCGCACCGTCGAGATCCTGCCGCATTTCAACGACAAGCGCCGCGCGGTGGAAATCGTCACGCGTATCCAACACGATCTTTCGATCTACCTGGTGACGGTCGCCGCCATCAACGCGTTGGTCGGGCTGGGGACCGTCGGGGTGATGTGGCTGTGCGGCGTGGGCGACGCGGTGTTGTGGGGCTTCCTCGCTTTCGTGCTGAACTTCGTGCCGATCCTCGGGCCGATGTTGGGGGTCGCGTTGTTCGTGCTGGTCGGCGCGCTGGCGCTCGGCGCGACATGGTTCGCACTGGTGCCGGCGGCGCTTTATTTCGCCATCCACATGCTAGAGGGCGAGTTCGTGACGCCGATGCTGATGGCCCGCCGCTTCACCATCAACCGGTGGCGCTCGTACTGGCGCTGGTGTTCTGGTACTGGATGTGGGGCGTTCCCGGCGCCGTACTGGCGGTGCCGATGCTCGCCATTACCAAGATCATATGTGACGACATCCCGCCGCTGCGCGCCTTCGGGCATTTCCTCGAAGGCTGAGGAAAGCGCCTATACGCGCCGCACCGTGTAGGCCCGTTCCAAGGCAAGCACGATCTCCGCGCCATGCTCGTGGTCGCGCGCCTCGAACATCACTTCGAGCTGCGCCGCCTGCACGCTGGGCGAGGCGAACAGCCGGTGGTGCGACACGTCGATGATGTTGCCGCCGGCGCCGCCGATGCGCCCGGCGATGTCGGCCAGCACGCCGGGACGGTCCGGGCATTCCACCACCAGCCGCACCAGCCGCCCGTCGCGCAGCAGGTTGCGCAGCAGCACATTGGCCAGGATGCGCGCGTCGATATTGCCGCCGGTGATCGGCACGCCGACCCGCCGGCCCTCGAAACGCTGCGGGAAAGCCAGAAGGGCGGCGATGCCGGTGGCCCCGGCACCTTCAGCCACCACCTTGGCGCCCTCGGCCAGCAGGGCGATGGCTTCCTCCACCGCGCGCTCGGGCACCACCACCACGTCGGCCACATGGGCGCGGATCACCTCCAGCGGCACCAGCCCGATATCGCGCACCGCGATGCCCTCGGCGATGGTGGCGCCGCCCACCGACACGGGCTGGCCGGCCAGGCGCTGGGCCATGGCGGCATAGGCGGCAACCTCGACGCCGATCACCTCGATGCCGGGCTTGGTCGCGCAGGCCGCGACGGCGCAGCCGGCGATCAGCCCGCCGCCGCCGATCGGCACCACCAGCACCTCGAGGTCCGGCACGTCTTCCAACATTTCCAGCGCGAGCGTGCCCTGCCCCGCCATCACCGCCGGATCGTCGTAGGGGTGCACGAACACCAGGCCGTCCCGGGCAGCCAGCATGTTGGCGCGTTCGGCCGCCTCGGCCAGGGTTTCGCCGTGCAGCACCACCCGCGCGCCCCAGGCGCGGGTGCGCGACACCTTGGTCAGCGGCGTGTGCAGCGGCATCACGATCATCGCCGTGATGCCAAGCAACTGGGCGTGCCGCGCCACCGCCTGCGCATGGTTGCCGGCCGACATGGCGACCACGCCGGCGGCGCGCTCCGTTTCGCTCAGCAGCGCCAGCCGGTTGGCCGCGCCGCGCTCCTTGAACGCGCCGGTCGCCTGCAGATTGTCCAGCTTGAGCGTCACCCGTGCCCCGGTAGCCTGCGAAATGACGTCGCATGCCACCGCGGGGGTGCGCAGCACGCGCCCGGCGATGCGCCCGGCGGCCGCGCGGATGTCGGCGAGCCCGATCACGGGCTCAGCGATACTGGACCGAGAGGATCTCGTAGCTGCGGTCGCCGCCCGGAGCCGGCACCGAGATGGTGTCGCCGACCTTCCTGCCGATCAGCGCCTTGGCCAGCGGCGAGGAAATCGACAGCTTCGCCGCCTTCACGTCGGCCTCGTGCACGCCGACGATCTGGTAGGTCGCTTCCTTCTCGGTCTCCTCGTCCACCAGCTTGACGTGGGCGCCGAACTTCACCTGGTCACCCGAGAGCAGCGAGGGATCGATCACCTCGACCGAGGCGACGATCTCCTCCAGTTCGGCGATGCGGCCCTCGATGAAGCTCTGGCGGTCGCGCGCGGCGTGGTACTCGGCATTCTCGCTGAGATCGCCGTGGGTCCGCGCCTCGGCGATGGCGCGAATGACTGCCGGTCGTTCGACCGATCTGAGCGTTCTCAGCTCATCTTCCAACCGCAGCAGGCCCGGGCCGGTCATGGGGAACTTCTGCACGTCGATAACCTCGGAAAAGCGAAGGGGTGGTCGTATTCACGGCTCGCAATCGCGTCTCGCGGCGACGCCGGCACCAGAAACGCGTCCGCCGCGACCCGGTTCACGGGAAACCCCCCCGCGCTTTCGCGCAAGGGGGGTTCCAGGGATCCGGCCCGTGACGGGTCTTAGAAGGCGCCGGGAAAGTAAGCCTGAAGCGGCGCGACTTCAAGGGTGCCGGTCTTCAGCGCCACAATCGCGTGTGCCGCCGCCCGCGCCCCGGCAATGGTGGTGTAGTGCGGCACCCCGTGGGTCAGCGCGCTGCGGCGGATGTCGAAGCTGTCCGATACCGACTGCGCCCCCATCGCGGTGTTGATCACCATCTGCACCTCGCCGGAGCGGATCGCATCGACGCAGTGCGGCCGGCCTTCCAGCACCTTGTTCAAGGTGCGCACCTCCAACCCCGCCTCGCGCAGCCGGGCCGCGGTGCCGCGGGTGGCGACGATGGAGAAGCCGGTGTCGAGCAGCCGCCGCGCCACCCCCACCACCGCCGTCTTGTCGGTATCGCGCACCGAAATGAACACCGTGCCGCTCTCGGGCAGCCGCACCCCGGCACCGAGCTGGCTTTTGGCGAAAGCGCGCTCGAAGCTGGCGTCGATGCCCATCACCTCGCCGGTGGATTTCATTTCCGGCCCCAGGATGGTGTCGACGTTGGGGAAGCGGTTGAACGGGAACACCGCCTCCTTCACCGCCACATGCGAGGCGATCGCGTGGCTGTCGAGCTTGAAGTCCGCCAGCCGCGCCCCTGCCATCACCCGCGCGCCGATTTTCGCCACCGGCACCCCGGTCGCCTTGGCCACGAACGGCACCGTGCGCGAGGCACGCGGATTGACCTCGAGGACGAAGATCTCGTTGTCCTTGATGGCATACTGCACGTTCATCAGCCCGATCACGCCGATCGCCTTCGCCATCGCCGCGGTCTCGGCCTTCAGCTCGGTCACCATCGCCGGCGACAGCGTGTAGGGCGGCAGCGCGCAGGCGCTGTCGCCGGAATGGATGCCGGCCTCCTCGATATGCTCCATCACCCCGGCCACGTAGACCGTCTCGCCGTCGGCGATGCAGTCCACGTCCACCTCGATCGCGTCGTTCAGGTAGCGATCGATCAGCACCGGGTTGTCGCCGGAAACCCGCACCGCCTCGCGCATGTAGCGGTGCAGCCCCTTCAGGTCGTGCACGATCTCCATGGCGCGCCCGCCTAGCACGTAGCTGGGGCGGATCACCACCGGGTAGCCGATGCGGTCGGCCACCTTCTCAGCCTCCTCGGTGGAGCGGGCGATGCCGTTCTCGGGCTGGCGCAACGCCAGCCGGCGCAGCAGCAACTGGAAGCGCTCGCGATCCTCGGCCAGGTCGATCGCATCGGCGCTGGTGCCGAGGATCGGGATGCCCGCCTTCGGCAAGGCCTGGCTCAGCTTCAGCGGGGTTTGTCCGCCGTACTGCACGATGCAGCCCAGCACGCGGCCGTTCGACTGCTCGCGGCGCACCAGCGCGATCACGTCCTCGGCGGTCAGCGGCTCAAAATACAGCCGGTCGGAAGTGTCGTAGTCGGTGCTGACGGTTTCCGGATTGCAGTTGACCATGATGGTCTCGAAGCCGGCTTCCTTCAGCGCGTAGGCCGCATGCACGCAGCAATAGTCGAATTCGATGCCCTGGCCGATGCGGTTCGGCCCGCCGCCGAGGATGATCACCTTGTCGCGGTCGGTGGGCTCGGCCTCGCACACCGGCGCGCCGAAGCCGCCCTCGTAGGTGGAGTACATGTACGGCGTGGCGGAGGCGAACTCGGCCGCGCAGGTGTCGATGCGCTTGTAGACCACGTGCACGCCCAGCCGCTCGCGCAACGCCGCGACCTCGGTCTCCTCGATGCCGGCAAGCTGCGCCAGTTGGCCGTCGGCGAAACCGAGCGCCTTCAGCCGCCGCAACGCGCCGGCATCCTGCGGCAGGCCCGTCGCCACCACCTCGCGCTCGGCCTCGACGATGCGGTCCAGTTCGCGCAGGAACCAGGGATCGAACTTGCAGGTGTCGTGGATGTCCGCCACCGACAGGCCCGCGCGCAACGCCTGGGCCGCCATCAGCAGCCGGTCCGGCTTAGGCTGCGACAGCGCGGCGCGGTAGGCGTCCGCCCCGCCGTCGCCGGGCGGCTCGACGGGGTCCAGCCCGTGCAGCCCGGTCTCCATGCTCCGGAACCCCTTCTGCAGGGCTTCCGCGAAGCTGCGCCCGATCGACATCGCCTCGCCGACGGACTTCATGCTGGTGGTCAGCATCGCCGGCGTGCCGGGGAATTTCTCGAAGGTGAAGCGCGGGATCTTCACCACCACGTAGTCGATGGTGGGCTCGAAACTCGCCGGCGTGGTGCGGGTGATGTCGTTCGCCAGTTCGTCCAGCGTGTAGCCGACCGCGAGCCTGGCGGCCACTTTCGCGATCGGGAAGCCGGTGGCCTTGGAGGCAAGGGCAGACGAGCGCGAGACGCGCGGGTTCATTTCGATGATCAGCATCCGCCCGTCGGCCGGGTTCACCGCGAACTGCACGTTGGAGCCGCCGGTATCCACGCCGATCTTGCGCAGGCAGGCGATGGAGGCATCGCGCATGCGCTGGTATTCCTTGTCGGTCAGCGTCAGCGCCGGCGCGACGGTGACGGAGTCGCCGGTATGGATGCCCATCGGGTCGA
>CAIMEK010000087.1 GCA_903839965.1 uncultured Acetobacteraceae bacterium
GTAAGGCGCCAGCAGGTCGACCACCTTGATGCCGGTGACCAGGATTTCGGTGGTCGCCGCCTGCTCCTCGAAGCTGGGCGCGTCGCGGTGGATCGGGTAGCGCTTGGAATAGGTCACCGGCCCGCGTTCGTCGATCGGGTCGCCGATGACGTTGAGGATGCGGCCCAGCGTACCGGGCCCGACCGGCATGCTGATCGGCCCGCCGGTGTCGGTTACTTCCTGGCCGCGCACCATGCCGTCGGTACTGTCCATGGCGATGGTGCGCACCGTCTTCTCGCCAAGCTCCTGCGCCACCTCCAGCACCAGCGGGCGGTCGCCGACCGTGGTCGTCAGCGCGTTCTGGATGAACGGCAGTTCTTCGTCGAACTGCACGTCCACCACGGCGCCCAGGACCTGCGTCACGCGCCCGACATTGTTGCTGGCCATTCTCTGCTCCTGTCTCGTGTCGCGCCGATCCCCAGGCGAAGCGTCAGAGCGCTTCGGCGCCGGAGATGATCTCGATCAGTTCCCTGGTTATGTTGGCCTGCCGCGCGCGGTTGTAGTTCAGGGTCAGGCGCTTGATCATTTCGCCTGCGTTGCGTGTGGCGCTGTCCATCGCGGTCATCTGCGAGCCGAAGAAGCCGGCCGCGCTTTCCAGTTGGGCACGGTAGATCTGCACCGCCAGGTTCTGCGGCAACAACCGCGCGAGGATGGTTTCCTCGTCCGGCTCGAACTCGTACACCGCATGCATGCCCGGCTTCGCCTCGGCCGGCTGGTCGGCCATCGGCACCGGGATCAGCTGCATCTCGGTCGGCACCTGCGTCATCACCGAGACGAAGCGGTTGTAGACCACCGTGCAAACGTCGAACTCGCCCCCCGCCAGCATGCCGATGACCTTGTCGGCGATGGCGGCGGCGTCGGCGAAACCGATCGACTTGCGGCCGGCATAGGTGAAGTCGGCGACGATGCTGTCGGGGAAGTCGCGCCGCAGATAGTCGCGCCCCTTGCGGCCGACGGCGAGGATCTTCACCGTCTTGCCCTCGCCCTGGAGCTGGCGCACGAGGTTGCGCGTCAACCTTCCCACATTGGCGTTGAACGCGCCGGCCAGCCCGCGGTCGCCGGTGACCGCGATGAGCAGGTGCACCTGGTCGCGTCCGGTGCCGGCCATCAGCTTCGGTGCGTTCGGGCTACCCGCCATGGCGGCGGCGAGCGAGGCCAGCATCCGCTCCATGCGCTGCGCATAGGGCCGGGCCGCCTCGGCCTGGCTTTGCGCGCGGCGCAGCTTGGAGGCCGCCACCATCTTCATGGCCGCGGTGATCTTCTGGGTCGACTTCACGCTGGCGATGCGGCCGCGCAGAGCCTTCAGGCTGGGCATGTGGTTGTCACCCGACCGGCGATATCAGACGAAGCTCTTGGTGAAGCCATCCAGGAACGCGGCCAGCTTCTTGTCGGTCTCCGACTTGATCTCGCCGGTGCTGCGGATCGCTTCCAGGATGGCGGGCTCGCGCGACTTCACCGCGGCCAGCAACTGGCTCTCGAAGGCGCCGATCCTGCCGATCTCGATGCCGTCGAGGTAGCCGCGGGTGCCGGCGAAGATCGCCACCACCTGCTCCTCCAGCGGCACCGGGGCAAACTGCGGCTGCTTGAGCAACTCGGTCAGCCGCGCGCCGCGGGCCAGCAGCTTCTGGGTGGAGGCGTCGAGGTCGGAGGCGAACTGCGCGAACGCCGCCATTTCGCGGTACTGGGCGAGTTCCAGCTTGATGCGCCCGGCCACCTGCTTCATCGCCTTGACCTGCGCGGCCGAGCCGACGCGCGACACCGAGAGCCCGACATTCACCGCCGGCCGGATGCCCTTGAAGAACAGCTCGGTCTCCAGGAAGATCTGCCCGTCGGTGATCGAGATCACATTCGTTGGAATGTAGGCCGAAACGTCGCCGGCCTGCGTTTCGATCACCGGCAGGGCGGTCAGGCTGCCGGCGCCGTTGGCGTCGCGCATCTTCGCCGCGCGCTCCAGCAGGCGCGAATGCAGGTAGAAAACGTCGCCCGGATAGGCCTCGCGTCCGGGCGGGCGGCGCAACAGCAGCGACATCTGCCGATACGAGACGGCGTGCTTGGACAGGTCGTCGTAGAAGATCACCGCGTGCATGCCGTTGTCGCGGAAGTATTCGCCCATCGAGCAGCCGGAATACGGCGCCAGGAACTGCATCGGTGCGGGGTCCGACGCGGTGGCGGCCACCACGATGGTGTATTCCATCGCGCCGTATTCCTCCAGCGTGCGCACGAGCTGCGCCACGGTGGAGCGCTTCTGGCCGACCGCGACGTAGATGCAATAGAGCTTCTTGTGCTCGTCGCCGCTGGTGTTGATGAATTTTTGGTTGATGATCGTATCGACGATCACCGCGGTCTTGCCGGTCTGGCGGTCGCCGATGATCAGCTCGCGCTGACCGCGGCCGATCGGGACCATCGAGTCCACCGACTTGTAGCCGGTCTGCACCGGCTGGCTCACCGACTGGCGCGCGATCACGCCCGGGGCGACCTTCTCGATCACGTCGGTCATCTTGGCGTTGATCGGACCTTTGCCGTCGATGGGCGCACCCAGCGCGTTGACGACGCGGCCGATCAGCTCGGGGCCGACGGGCACTTCCAGGA
>CAIMEK010000088.1 GCA_903839965.1 uncultured Acetobacteraceae bacterium
CTGCCCCCACCACCCAGACTTTCACGCCGGCGTTGGCAGCAACTCCGCCGCAAGCTCACGGAAGCCCCACGCCGCAGGAACATTCAGGCATGGGCCCTTACAGTTTAACTTCGCGCCTATGGGGCGGAGCCCTGGCCTTAACTCCCCACCCGCAGCGTCGCCACCATCCCGCGCAGGCAAGCGATGACGGAGAGCGGCGCCAGCTTGCCGGTGCGCGGGTTGGTCTCGCTCGGCACGCCGGCGACGGTCATGGTCAGATCCGCCGCCTCGCCCACCACGCGGATGGTGTGCTGGTTGCGGGTCACCGTGGGGTCGGCCCAGATCTGCACCCGCGTGCGCACCGGGCCGATGCCGGCCAGCGCCAGGGCGGCGGCGACGTTCACGTTGGCCGGGAACCCCGCCGCCGCGTCGAGCGCGTTGCCGTCGAACACGCAGGTCGGCTCGCGGATCGCCAGCACGTCGATATGGTTGCGCGTCAGGTAGGGCGCCCCCACCAGCCCGGCCGGCGGCTTGCGGGTCTCGATGGCGATGCTGTCCACCGGGCCCTCGGCGCAGGCGCGCACGGCGTCCAGGCCCAGCAGCGCCCCGCTCGGCACCACGATGCGCCCGCCATGCTCCTCGGCCAGCTTCAGCAGGTGCATGCGCGGCAGCAGCGCCCCCACCGAGCACGGAACGAGCACCCGTCCGGCCGCAAGCGCCGGCACGGCGATCCGTTCGAACAGCGCCGCGGGCAGCGCCTCGACCACGATATCCGCGCGCGCCGCCAGTTCTTCCAGTTCGACCAGTTCGGGCGGAAGTGCGAAGCCGTCCAGCCCGGCCGCGGCCTTGTCGCGGTCGCGTTCGCTCACCGCCACCAGCCGCAGCCCCTCGATGCCGCCGTGCCCCGCCTCCGGGTCCAGCGCCCTCGCCACCGCCAGGCCGATGGCGCCCAGGCCCCCGATTGCGACCGTCAAAGCCATCGGCATGGTCCTTCGATCAGAACGTCGCGGCAGGGAGGGATGTGCCCGGGAACCGGCGACGGGGTGGGGCGAGCGACGGGATTCGAACCCGTGACATCCAAGACCACAACCTGGCGCTCTACCAACTGAGCTACGCCCGCCATCCCGGTGGTGGCGCGGTGTAAGCCGAACCTGCCGGGCGCGTCAACGCCGCCGCGCCGGCACCTTCCTGCCACTAAACCGGGCAGCACAGCGCAGAAGCCGGGCGGCCCCGTTGCCGCAAAACGAGGCAGCCGCACGAACCAGTGTGCATTGCCGGGTGGCACGCTTCGTGCAAACCTGACGTGCGAACGTCATGCGTGCTCTCCTTCCGGAGGGAGGGGGCGTCGCTTGGGTGCCTCCGGCAGGCACCGCAGCGGCACCGGCATGGCGCGGCCGGGAACTCAGGAGGGACGCCCGGCAATCGGGTGGACGTGGATGAAAAAGATCGAGGCCGTCATCAAGCCGTTCAAGCTTGACGAAGTGAAAGAGGCATTGCACGAGGTCGGCTTGCAGGGCATCACGGTGATCGAGGCCAAGGGCTTCGGTCGCCAGAAGGGCCATACCGAGCTGTACCGCGGCGCCGAATATGTCGTCGACTTCCTGCCCAAGGTGAAAATCGAAGTGGTGTGCGAGGACGATGTCGTCGAACGGGCGGTGGAGGCGATCGTCAACGCCGCCCGCACCGGACGCATCGGCGACGGCAAGATCTTCATTACCCCGGTCGAGGAAGTGATCCGCATCCGCACCGGCGAACGTGGCGACGACGCTATCTGAGGCGCGGGGTGACCCGGCGGCCTGATGTAATCGACTTCCGGCCGGCCTGCGAAGCACGTGGGTCGGCCGCCATGGGGAGCCGCGTGGGGCGGCTTTCCGAGCGCCGCCTGACGGCGGTTGGACGAGGGATGAGGTAATGGCGAAAAAGGCGATCGACGCGGCGGCCAGCGGCGTGGCCAAGGTCATGGACCTGATGAAGGAGCATTCGGTCGAATATGTCGACCTGCGCTTCACCGATCCGCGCGGCAAATGGCAGCACACGGCGCAGCACGTCTCCACCATGGACGAGGAGGCCTTCCGCGACGGCATCATGTTCGACGGCTCCTCGATCGCCGGCTGGAAAGCGATCAACGAGTCCGACATGATCCTGATGCCCGACCCCAGCACGGCGGTGATGGATCCGTTCGCCGCCAAGCCGTCGCTCATCCTCTTCTGCGACATCATCGAGCCCTCGACCGGCCAACCCTACAACCGCGACCCGCGCAGCACCGCCAAGAAGGCCGAGGCCTACCTGAAAGCGTCCGGCATCGGCGACGGCGCTTACTTCGGCCCCGAGGCCGAGTTCTTCATTTTCGACAGCGTCAAGTTCGGCACCGGCCCGAACTACGGCATCTTCCAGGTCGACAGCATCGAGGGGCCGCAGTCCAGCCTGAAGGACTACCCCGAAGGCAACATGGGCCATCGCCCGGCGGTCAAGGGCGGCTACTTCCCCGTGCCCCCGGTGGACGGCGACAGCGACCTGCGCGCCGAGATGCTCTCGACCATGGGCGAAATGGGCGTGGTCATCGAGAAGCATCACCACGAAGTGGCGCAGTCCCAGCACGAGCTCGGCATCAAGTTCGGCCCGATGGTGCAACTGGCCGACCAGCTGCAGATATACAAGTACGTCATCCACAACATCGCCCACAGCTACGGCAAGACCGCGACGTTCATGCCGAAGCCGATCTACGGCGACAACGGCTCGGGCATGCACTGCCACCAGTCGATCTGGAAAGCCGGCAAGCCGCTGTTCGCCGGCAACGGCTACGCCGACCTGTCCGAGGCGGCGCTCTACTACATCGGCGGCATCATCAAGCACGCCAAGGCGCTGAACGCCTTCACCAACCCCTCCACCAACAGCTACAAGCGCCTGATCCCGGGCTTCGAGGCGCCGGTGCTGCTGGCCTACTCGGCCCGCAACCGCTCCGCCTCGTGCCGCATCCCGTATGCGACCAACCCGAAGGCCAAACGCGTCGAGGTGCGGTTCCCGGATGCCGCCGCCAACCCGTATCTCGCCTTCGCGAGCATGCTGATGGCGGGGCTGGACGGCATCAAGAACAAGATCCATCCCGGCGACCCGATGGACAAGGACCTCTATGACCTGCCGCCGGAAGAGCTGAAGGGCATCCCGACGGTGTGCGGCAGCCTGCGCGAGGCGATCGGCGCGCTGGAAGCCGACCACGAATTCCTGCTGGCCGGCGACGTGTTCTCAATCGACCAGATCGAGAGCTACCTCGAGCTGAAGTGGACCGAGGTGTACAAGTTCGAGCACACCCCGCACCCGGTCGAATTCGAGATGTACTACTCCGTCTAGCCTTTCCTCCCGCCGTGCCTGCCATGCCCCCGCGCCCGCTCCGGCGCGGGGGTTTCGTTTGTTGCCCCCATGCGCCGACGGCATGGCAGCATGCATCATCATTTCGATCTCAATAGTTCTGATTGAAGCTAATTTAGTGCGAACAAACCGCACCGATCGGACGCCCGATGGACGGCCCCTCCCCGCCGGATCTCCGCCAGGTCTTCGGCTGCAGGCTCGGCCATACTGCCCGGCAATGGCGCCGCGCCATGGATCAGCGGCTGCAGCCGTTCGGGCTGACCGAGGCCACCTGGCTGCCGCTGCTGTACGTCGCCAGGAGCAGCGCGCCGAAGCGCCAGAACGAACTGGCAGACCGGCTCGGCATCGAAAGTTCCACTCTCGTCCGCCTGATCGATGCGCTCGATCGCGCCGGGCTGATCGAACGCCAGACCTGCGGCGATCGCCGCGCCCGTACGCTGCACATCACCGAGCGCGGCCGGCTGCTGGTGGAGCAGGTGGAA